>NZ_JAAVWA010000006.1:0-196150 GCF_017355725.1 Anabaena sp. 54 | reverse complement strand
TTGCCATTTCCCCCATCAATACTATCTGCACCTGTTCCTGGGGCTAAATAGTCATTTCCCTCACCCCCATTTAAGGTGTCATTACCTGCTTCACCATAGAGGTTATCATTCCCCCCTAACCCTGAGAGAGCATCATTACCTGTTCCCCCATAGAGGTGATCTGGATTGGTATCACCTCCTTGCAGACTGTCATCCCCGGCTTCTCCAAACAGTTGGTTCCATCCCGTTGCACTACCAATGACCGTATCATTGCCTGCACCCGCATAAATTTCATTTTTCCAAGTGTCATTGTAATTATCGGTAGCGGAAACGTTGATATTATCGTTCCCTGAACCTGTTCTGAGTCGAGTTCTTTCTATTCCTTGGAAGACTGTGCCGTTATTTGACCCACCTGTGATACTGCCATTGTTGACATTGGTATAGCTAATGGTGGTATCGGCTGTGTCGTTACGGTTGTCTATGTCTAGATAGTCGTTGCCATTTCCCCCATCAATACTATCTGCACCTGTTCCTGGGGCTAAATAGTCATTTCCCTCACCCCCATTTAAGGTATCATTACCCGCTTCACCATAGAGGTTATCATTCCCCCCTAACCCTGAAAGAGCATCATTTCCTTCTCTTCCACTTAGGGTATCATTTCCTTCATTTCCAGTCAGGATATCATTGATCAAACTGATGGTATTAGAACTATAGATGGTTGCATTGATATCTGTAACTAAGTATGGCTCATCAAGTGCTAAGATGCCACTGTATGCTGCTAATACATCCGGGCAAAAAGCTAAAACTACGGATTTTCTGTCATCTGTAACGGGAAAACTCACCTCCAACTGCCAATTTCCGCCTAAAGCTGCATTGCCTGTTTTTGTTGCCGATGCCCTAATACTTGCTTTTGTAATCTGATGTAACTTGCGAATAAATTCTTCTCCAGCATCTCCAGCAGCCACATTACACCCATAAAGTAAAATGCTATTGCTTTGCCAATGCTGTAATAAATCAGCATATTTACTGATACTATCTAAATTAAGTTGACTATTTCCTAAATACAAACATCCCGGCGCACCGTGAGAAACGATATGAATAGTGGTAATTTCGGGATGCTGTCGTAAAAATGCGGTGATTTGTTTGATACCGTCTTGATTGGGGTTAAGAGCGATCGCTTCTACCCCCTCTGCAACTCCCGCCTGTAGAGTTTGATGATCGGAAACAGATGGATCAATAAAGACAACTATTCCTGAATCTTCTTTTGTCTTAAATCCCACATTCCTCACCCCATTTGCCCAAGCACCCTGTAAACCTGCTGGTAATCTACCAAAGGCCAGTATCATCTTTTCACGAAAATCCGGTCTTTGAGTAAACTTCTGAAGCTGTTCCTCAGTATCTCGAATTGCTATTTGCACAACACCTAATAGATCATTATGGGTTAGCCCATTCAAGTTCAGTGTTTCAGAGGATTTGATTAGGATCATCGGTTTAACTGGGTGCTTGGTGTAGATATTGTCAGATTACCTGTAATTGACAATACACTAAAGCGTAAATACAAGCAAGTGTTACTTTGAACAAATTAATAATTGTTCACTGTAGTACCTAATCCCCATTACCCATTAAACATCTAAGTAGGTGAACACAATAAAACCAATCTGTGTAAAGAAACATAAAATCGCCCAAACCCTCTTCACTCTTGCCTTGCCATAACGACGATTTTCAACGCCAACCTACTTAGTATAAGATTGGAGGTAGGAATAATGCTAATTTTTGAGTTTAAAACGTAAAATTAAGATAAATAAGTAAAAATATGACTCAATATACTGAGATAGTGTTGGTGGCTGATTCTATCTTCATTTCTCACTCCTGACTGGGCGCAGGCCCTGCGCCCCTACCTCCTATCCCTAAGTAGGGTTTGCTGATAGCGTAGCGTTAGCCATACTCCTAGTACACTGTGGCGTAAGTGAATGAACTATTCTAAATCCTCCAAAAGCCTATACTGTCTTCATTTTGACTTTTGACTTCCGCCTTGCGGTACTAGCACTCACAGACAACTTTTTCAGCAAACCCTAATTAGTTAAATTTTTACAGATTCCTGAGACTCTACATTGATTGTTTGTAAATAGTCTTCTTTTTGGAAGTAGTAATAGCTATGGGGTTCATTTTTCACAATTAGACCATTAACTACCTGTCCTAAGACATTTTGACCAGATTTTGCCAATAGTTCTTTAGCAAAAGTCGCATTCACAGAATCAACTACACCAGGACGCACTACCAATAAAACACCATCAGCCATTTGTCCTAAAGTAACAGCATCAGCAGCCACATTTAAAGCTGGTGTATCAACAATGACAAAATCATACTTGTCAGAGAAGTTAGCCATTAAAGTTGCCATGCGTTGTGAGTCGAGAAGAGATGCTGGACTGGGAGGAACTATACCAGAAGTCAAAATATCTAAATTAGGCATGACTTTTTTAATTATCGCAGTAATTTCTTCCTGTTTGAAAATTAAATTACTTAAACCTTGATTATTTATTACGTCCCAAATTTTATGCTGAACTGGACGGTGCAAATCTCCATCTATTAATAAAACTTGTTTATCCATTTGTGCCATTGCTGTAGCTAAATTAGCTGCTACTGTTGATTTACCTTCCTTGGGTACAGAACTGGTGACAATAATAACTTTTAGCTCTTTATCAGCACTGATAAAATTAAGATTTGCCCTCAACATTCGGTAAGCTTCACTAA
This sequence comes from Anabaena sp. 54, assembly GCF_017355725.1. Lineage (NCBI taxonomy): Bacteria > Bacillati > Cyanobacteriota > Cyanophyceae > Nostocales > Nostocaceae > Anabaena > Anabaena sp. 54. The sequence continues at coordinate 193,420 of NZ_JAAVWA010000006.1, read as the reverse complement.
TAGAAGAACGAGGAAAATCTCGAATTATAATTCTTTGACTATAGCATTCATCTGGTTCATTATTTTTAGAGGTTCTTTTCCACTTAGTAGCGGTAGGGATAACTCCTAACAAGGTTAATTCTAGTAATTTTTTGGCTTCATCAATAGTCTTAATAGATTTATCTTTCATTTCTAGGATGTATATAGTCATAAGAGCTGCCAGTATACTCAGTAATGCTGAACTGAGATAGGAAATTATGACAGAAGAAATAGGTTCATCAGGAACTTGAGCTTCGGATATTCTAGTTGCATTACCTAAGTTTTGATTTTCAGCTATCCTACTTTCTTGGAGTTTCTGAAGTAATAAGGAATAGGTAGATTGTCCTACTTGAAGTTTACGTTCTAATTGACGCTGTTGTTCTTCTAATTTAGGTAACGTATTCAATCTTTGTTTATAGGTAGATTGTAATTTTAATAAAGAATTAGCTTGATTGGCTAAACCTAGACGGTTGGATTCTAATTCTACGAGTTTACTAGAGAGTTGTTGCTGTAAAGCACTCAATTGTAAATTATCTTCTGCTTGTAGTTTATTTTTACCTATGGACTGATTTATCCTTTTGTCAATAACCTTGTTTAGAGAAGCAATTTTATCCTGTAAATCTATGATTTGTGGATGATTTTCCTGTAAAATTGTTTGTCTGTTTGCTAGTTGTGATTGTAGTTGTTGGATTTCTCTAAGAATATCTTGAATTCCAGAGATTTGGCTAATAGAAGTCATTGTTAATGCTTGTTTTGGGTTCATTCCCAATTGCTGAATAACTACTTGATACTGTGACTTAACATTAGCTAATTGAGATTGAGTATCGTTGATCCTTAATTGTAAATTACCAATAACTCGTACTGCTTCAGTAGCTTCTTCTTGTAAGGAAATAATTTTGTTTTTTTCTTTAAAATCTGCTAATTCAGATTCGGCTTGACGGACTACTAATTCGGCTTTGGGTAATTGTTTTTCTATGAATTTACGTCCTGCGCTTGCTTCGGCTCGCCGTGAAGACAGATTTTGCTCTAAATAAACTTTAATTATTTCATTTACAACTTGGGCGGCAATTTTGGGATTAGTATCTTTGTAGCTAATTTGGATAACATTAGTGCCTTTAACTTCTTTGACAACAAGATTTTTGAGAAATAGCTTAGGTTTTAGGGTAAAACCTTGACTATCTTTGAGATTTAGTCGTTTAATAGTTGTTTCTATAATAGGGTAAGAAGTTATTACTTCTACTTCTGTGCTGAGGGGGTTATTTTGTTCCATTAAAGGATCTAATTTGCCTATTTCTGCACCTAATCCTGTGATAGATGAGGCTATATTGCTTCTTTGAAACCGCAATTTACCTTCTGCAAAATAAATAGGTTTTTTCAAAGATGCAGCCAATTGTGCTATGATAAAAACGGAAATAGTAATTAATAAAGTGGCAAGCCAACGACGTTTGAGAATTGTCCAATATTTTTGCGGTGATATAGAAGATTCTTGTAGTTCCATAATAAATTAACTTTTTTATGTATGTTTTTCAAGTTGTGGAGTGAATGGTTTTAATGGCATTAATTACTCTTGCTAAATCTTCGTCCGTTAAATTAGAACCAGAAGGCAAACAAAGACCATGTAAAAATAAATTTTCGGCGACTTTACCACCAATACATTCATATTCAGAAAACACGGGTTGCAGGTGTAATGGTTTCCATACAGAACGAGCTTCAATTTGTTGTTTAGTAAGTTGGATGCGAATGTATTCTCGATCTGCACCAAAAGCTTCTGGGGTGATTGTTAAAGCCGTTAACCAGCGAGTAGAATAGCCAAAATTAGCTTCGGGCATAAATTCTATTCCTGGTAGATTTCCCAAAGTAGATTGGTAAATTTCAAAGTTGCGCCGTCTAGCGACTACCCTTTCATTTAAAACTTGTAATTGACCTCGACCAATACCTGCTAGAACGTTACTAAGACGATAGTTATATCCTATTTCTGAATGTTGATAATGGGGGGCAGGATCGCGGGCTTGAGTTGCTAAAAATTTGGCTTTGGCAATTAGTTGATCGTCATCAGAAACTAGCATTCCTCCACCGGATGTAGTGATAATTTTATTACCATTGAAGGAGTAAATACCAAACCGCCCAAATGTACCGGGAGAAAGCCCTTTGTAGGTAGCACCTAAAGCTTCGGCGGCATCTTCAATTAGAGGAATATCATATTGATTGCAAGCTTTGAGAATAGGTTCAATATCTGCACTTTGACCATACAAATGTACAACTATAACTGCTTTGGGTAATTTACCAAAGTAGGCGCGTTTTTGTAAAGCCTCTTGCAACAAGTCTGGGTTCATATTCCAGGAAATGCGATCGCTATCAATAAATACTGGTTTTGCGCCTAAATAAGTAATCGGATTAGCGGTGGCTGCAAAGGTTAAGGTGGAGCAAAAAACCTCATCTCCTCTGGTGACTCCAACTAATTGCAAAGCTAAATGTAAAGCCGCAGTTCCCGAACTTACAGCAGCAGCATGACTAGCGCCAGTTATTTGACAAAATTCCTGTTCAAAAGCATCAACATGGGGACCAATAGGGGCAATCCAATTGGTAGCAAATGCTTCTTTGACGAATTCTAATTCTTGGTTTCCGATATGGGGAGTGGAGAGGAGAATTGGCTTCATGGTTTTTTATTCTTTATCGTTTAAAAGTGATCAGGCGATCGCATTTGGCACTTATTATATTAGTTTGAACCTTCAGCCATTTGTCATTTGGCATTTCCCCATTAGCCCAAGCAATCAAAGCTGCGGGAATATTTGCTCCGGCTACATGAGAAAATGGATATCCACCACCAAAACGCGGGTTCATTTCTAATACGTAGTTCCCCTTTTTTCCGACAATTACATCACAATCTAAGTTGCCAATATGACCTAGTTTTTGTCCAATTTTCTCACCTATTTTTTCAAGTTCCTGATTTTCCACTGTGATAGCCCGGTCTGTTTCTCCGGCTCGCATGGTTAGCTTACGCTTCACAAAAGTGGTAATGTAGGAAGTTTCTAAATTACTAATGATATCAAGACCATGCTCTTGTCCAATTAGCTTTTCTTGAATTAAGATACATTTTTCAAAATCAGTAGAGCTTACCGTCGCTAAAAATGACTTTTGAATAGCTTTTTTCACAAATCGGTAGGCTAATTCTAATTCTTCATAATCTTCAGGATATTCAATACCAATTGATGCACTTCCCCACCGAGGCTTAATAACTACAGGAAAATCTATTTCTCCTCGCTCAATAGCTGCTTTTGCTTCTGCAAGAGAAAGATAAGTTTTTGGAGTCGGTATACCGATTGTTTCTAAGAATTGAAAAGTTAACCACTTGTCAAAACAAACATTAATAATTTCCGGTGAAGAGACAACTGGGATAGTTCCTATTTTAAGAAATTGATCACGTTGTTTTGCTAAATATGGTAGTTCCAAATCATTGAGAGGAATTAGTAACTTGACTTTTTTATTCTGACAGATATCCAGCAGCTTATCAAAGTAATCACTATCATTTACAGATGGTAATAAAAAACTTTCATCTGCTTCCTTTAATGCTGGGGCCTCTAGACTAGCATCACCAGCAAATACCAATCCTCTATTTTCTAAAGCTGCTTGAAAGAATTTTAAAAGGTAATTTCTTCTTCCTGCACAGGTCAACATAACGTTCATATTTTTGTCACTCATATTACATAAGTAGAAAACACATCTTGAGAAGTTTCTTGCCGTCTGACTAATGTATAATTCTTAAGGGTGGAATCATAGCTAATAATCGGAGGATTTGGGCGAATAAAAGGTGGTTTAAATACCACTGTATATGCACCTAAATTATCAAAAACTGCATAATCACCAATCCCAATTTCATGAGGATAATCTGGATATAAACAATCATGTTCCATACAAGTATAGCCAACTAAATCTACTGGAATACTTAGTTTCTTGGTTTGATAATTTTCCTCATCACTGTAAACTTGTAGTGATAATTTTTTATCAGTTAAAGTTGGTTTAACATTGTGAATACTGCCAACCACAAGAGCAATCTGGCGTGATTTTATTGTTTTAATTCCCACCACCTTAGCGACAAATTTGAGAACATCTGCAACAATAACTACACCTGGTTCAATAATTAATTCTGGTTTAGAATTATCAGAAAATCTACTGCTTAATTGCGGGGCAATTGCCTCTGCATATTCCTGATAAGTGGGAATATAACAGTCAAATTGTTCCTTTAAATCATCGTTCATTCTGCCAAAAAAACCACCGCCAACATCAATAAATTGAGGTGGTTTATCTGGGAAATAATCATCGCTGAGTTCGATAATTTTCTGCGTGCGTAACTTATAGGATTCTAAACTTCTTGTTGACGTAGAAATGTGACAATGTAATCCCAAGACTGAGCAATTATTTAATTCTCGGAATGTTTTAAAAACATTATCTAGTGCGCCTCCTTCCACATCAAATCCAAAGCGAGATATCCTCCCAGCACCCACATCAAAATTACATCTTAAACCGACTGCAATTTTTTGTTCTGGTAATCTTCGTGCTAATGCTGCAACTATTTCTACTTCTTCCAAACAGTCCAAGTTAACAATAGAACCAGCGAGAATTGCATTTTCCAGGTCTTCTGGAGACTTTAGCGGACCATTGAAGATAATTCTAGTTGGAGAGACACCAATACGCAAAGCTAGATCATACTCCATTTGAGAAACAACTTCCGCATAGCCGCCCAAAGAATCTACAGTTTGACACAACTTGGGAATGTAGTTAGTTTTATAAGAATAGCCTAAGTTGGTATGGGGATAAATCGAGCGAAAACCATGCAGGAACTCTTGATAATTGCGTTTGAATTTATCTAAATCAAGGATAAAAAAAGCATCACCAAATTCTTGCTCTAAATTCTGAAGTGTTTTCCAAGAAAGTTGCATTTTTAGTTCCTCAATTCAGTATGGATTGCTAGTACACAACGGCCTAAATAAATCAACCATTCTCAATCTCTCAAAAGCTTACGACCTATTCATTTTGACTTTTGACTTCACGGCAGTACTAGTCTTCACTCAATTAAAAGTAAGTAGGTTGACGTTGAAAATTGTCGTTATAGCAAGGCAAGAGGCAAGAGGCAAGAGGCAATAGTAAAGAAGTTTTCAGCGATTTTACGTTTCTTTACACAGTTTGGTTTTATTGTGTTCACCTACTTAGCTTCTTTAATTAATCGAGCCGGCACACCTGCTACTGTACTTTTTGGCATAACATCCTTCATTGCTACCGATCCTGCACTCACAGTAGCCCAAGCTCCAATCTGAACTCCTGGAAATACAGTGCTTCCCAAAGCTAGAAAAGCTCCCTCATGGGCTGTTACACCGCCAGCAAGGTGGGAGAACGCCAGATGTACATAATCTCCTACGCAGCAGTCGTGATCAACGCTGGTTTTAGTATTAATAATTACGTGCGATCCAATTCTTGAATAGGGCTGGACTATTGCACCAGCACAAACTACTGTACCTGCACCTAATAAAACTTCAGGATGAACCCAAGCATAGGGATGAATCACTGTTATCCAATTAAGATGAAGTTTTTCTACTAAACGCTTCCGGGTCTCATTTTGACCAATACCAATGATTGCATGAGAGAAGTTGCCAGATGTCAGCTCACTGACTGGACCAATAACTGGAATACCAAAAATATTCGTTCCTCTCTTTTGCAGATTATCATCGTAAAAACCTACTACTTGGTGGCCTGCTGCCATGAGCGTACTTGCTACTACTTTGGCATGACCTCCTGCTCCAATTACAGCTATTCTTTCTTTATTCATAACATCGTGAAATTATAGTGAAGTGACAATTAAATCTTCTACTTCGATAATTATGCTACTAAGAGACAAGCCAGTCCCAAACCCAGTCAGACATAGCCGACCACTAATTTTATTAATTCCTTGATTTAAGGCATAGCGACTAATAGCAATTGGTATGGAGGCACAACTTGTATTACCTATCCCTTCTACAAATATGGGAACTTTTTCTGCACTAATCTTTAATTTTGTGCGGATAGAATCAACCATGAATTTATTAGCTTGGTGAAATATAAATAAATCAATATCGTCACTGCTTAAATTGCAACTTCTCAGCGCAAAATTGACGATATCTGGCACTTCTTGAATTGAAAATGAAAAAACAGCAGCACCATCCATAGCAAGGTTATTCTCGCTTCTGTAGATTCCATTTTTTCTTAAATTAGTAATGTTTGTTTCCTCGGTATTTGGCTTTCTCATGCCACCAGCAGGGACAATTAACTTATCATAATCATCAGCAATAGTTCGCCAGCAAGCTGTTAGCCCTCTGCCTTTTTGATCAAATTCTAAAACACACGCAGCCGCACCATCACCAAATAACAATCGCTCAGTTTTATCTTTGGGATTTACCAATCTTGTAAGTGTATCTCCAACAACCAACAATCCGCATTTCATATCACCATTATTAATTAATCTTCCCAGTACAATTAGACCATGTGTAAAGCCCGCACATCCAGCATTTATATCTAGTGTAAAAATGCTTGCTTTTAATCCTAATTTATGACATAAGAGGAATGAATTACCAGGAATCAAATAATCTGGAGTCTGGGTAACACATACAATACAGTCTATATCTTCTTTCTTAAGATATGTATTTTTAAGAAGATTTTCGACGGCTTGGTACATCAGATCAAAAGCTGTTATATCGTCTTCGGCAACTCTTCTACTGTAAATGCCAATTCTTTGACTGAGACGCTCTATTTCTTCATAATCTAACACATCAGATAATTCATAATTAAATTCAGTTTTTTCAGGTAAAGCAATTGCTATACTTCGCATACTAATGTTGGAAATCATCACTTGTTGCATAGTATTTTCCTAAATTGAGAACAGATATTTCTGTTTAAATTCTTACTTTATCATTTACGCAAATAAGATTAATCAAATCTTTAATTGTTTTACTCTCGACTATAGAATTCACAGGAATAGCCCGATCAGCATAACTATCAATGATTGATATTATAGATAATATAGCCAGTGAGTCCCACACATCTCCTAAGTTTTCTAGCACTGTTTCTTCCGTAAGATTTGCACTGCTGATTTCCATGGCTTCGCCTAAAATTTCCAATATTTCTTGGTGATCTATCATCTTTTATCCCATAAAGTTGTATTGTTGTAATACTCTGAACAGTAAATTATTATTCGCATCTATTAATTACCAATTTCTAAATAATATACTCTAAATTTCCTGGAATAATCTTGTCATCCTGGCATTATCTTTATCAATAAATTACTGAATAAAAATACAGGGGTTAAATTAATTCGTAATTTATAATTAAGTTTTGCAACGGAGATTTAGACCTCGACACGAAACTTGCTGCCTTGAGAGGCAGGGGAATTAAACCCCCAAACTTTGTTAATTACACAATGTCATTGCGATTGCTTCATGCTAATATGGCTACGAAATAACTGGAAATATTTTTGTCCAATTACTTATTATGAGATTTATTCGCAAAAGTTTGTGCTGAAATCTGCTGGGCGAGATCGGTTATAGTTGGAGAGCGGAACAAGCTAATTAATGGTAAATCCACATTAAATGCTGAGAGAATTTCCCTAATTAATGTAACTGCCACTAAGGAATTACCCCCTAGATGAAAGAAATTGTCTTGAGTTCCCACTTGAGGTATCTGAAGCACTTTTTGCCAGATTTCCATGAGGGTTTGTTCAATATCGTTTTTAGGTATTGTTGTATTTACACTATCCTCAGACTGAACAACTAATAGGGGAGCCGGTAAAGCCTTGCGGTCAACTTTATGATTAGGAGTAAGGGGAAATTTCTCCAGAACAACAAAGTTAGAAGGAACCATATACTCAGGCAATAGAGAGAGCAAGTATTCTCGCATAGTTGCATGAGATGGCTGATACCCTGGCTGTGGGAGTAGATAGGCTACAAGGCGCTGATCTCCGGGCATATCTTCACGAACGATAATCACGGCTTCCCGAACTGCTTCATGGCGGCTTAAAATCGTCTCAATTTCTCCTAATTCAATGCGGTGTCCCCGTACTTTTACTTGGAAATCCATCCGTCCCAAAAATTCTACATTGCCATCTCTTCGGTAGCGAACCAGGTCGCCAGTCCGGTATAAACGGGCAGTGGCATCATCACTAAAGGGATTAGGTACAAACCTTTCCTGGGTTAATTCTGGTCTGTGCAAATAGCCCCGTGTCACGCCTTGACCGCCAATATATAGTTCACCAGCGACACCAACAGGCACAGGTTGCTGATTCTTGTCGAGAATGTATAACTCAGTGTTGGCAATAGGACGACCCAGGGGAACTACACCATCAACTTCAGCCAGAGTATGGGTTGCTGACCAGATGGTGGTTTCGGTCGGACCATACATATTGTGAATCTGTCCGGGAATAATTTGCTGAAGTTGATTTGCTAAGGCTTCAGTCAAGGCTTCACCACCAACCATCATTTGCCGAAGTTGCCCCATAGCCTCGTGGTTAGCGGTTTCTGCCATCAATAAACCAGCCATAGAAGGGGTACATTGCAGGTGTGTTACCTGATGACGGTTGATGAGATCCGCTATAGATTCAATTTTGCCCTGTTCCCTTATTTGATAATTAGCCCGTGTCTTCAATTCATTCAGCAAGGGTAGTTGAGATAGCACTGTATTCGTATCTACCCCATAGTCAATCAGACAGGCAATTTCATTGATACCAATGGCTTTAATCCGATCAACCATCTGCAAACAGGTGTCCACAGTTCCAAATAGACCACTAGTTTCAAAGTACCGTTCAAAGGAGAAATCTAGGACTTCCGCCATATCCGGTTCAGATAGATGAGATACTGCAAACTGTCCTTTGTCGTTGGTGGTTTTCTGTTTAAAAGTGGGGAAAGACCAAGCTGCAAGCTTGATTAAATCCAGGGAACTAGCTAGGTATTGCCGCATGGGCTGACGGACAATTTCTTTGACAATATCATCACTTTCTCCCACAAAAGTATGTATCATCAGGCTGACAATACCTTCGCCAGAATGTCCGTTTTCTGTATAAGCTTGCCGATAGATGGCAATTTTGGCGGCTAACTCGTCTAAACTTTGCCCCAGTAAGTGAGTCAAAATATTAAAGCCTCTCGCTCCTGCCATTTGAAAGGTTTCGGGGTTGCCGGCGGCTGTGATCCAAACGGGGAGGTTGGGTTGAATGGGAAGAGGTAGGGTTTGCACCTCGATGATTTCGCCTTTACCGTTGGGATATGGTAAGGTTTCTCCGCGCCAAAGTGCCTGTACCTCCTCAATTTGCTGGAACATAATTTCCTTGCGGTTCTCGAAGGTTTGGGGAGAGAGGATAAAGTCATTGGGTTGCCAGCCAGCCCCAAAGGATATTCCTACCCGACCGTTAGAAAAGTTATCTACTAAAGACCAATCTTCTGTGAGTCGCACGGTGTTATGTAGGGGGGAAATACAGCTACCTGCACGAATTTGGATGTTTTTGGTGGTTGTGGCGATCGCCGCACTACTAACTACAGGATTGGGGAATAAGCCACCAAAGGCATGAAAATGACGTTCTGGAGTCCAAACTGCTTTAAAGCCGTTGGCATCAGCAAATTTAGCCCCCTCAAACAACAGCCGATACTTTTCCGCTGCATCTTGCCCTTGTTCATGGCTAGAAAAGTAAAAGAGACTAAAATCGGTATGTTGTAATTTATTTACAGCTATGGGTTGTTGGGACTTAGACTGCTGCCGTTCTTGTTTGGGGTTATAGATAACTACTTTAAATCCCCTAGCCAATGTCCAGAACAGTTCCAAGACAGAAATATCAAATGACAAACTTGTAACTGCTAACCATACTCCCGGTGGTTCATGGTCAATGACAGCATCCATACCCGTGAAGAAGTTAGCCACGTTACGATGTTCTACCATCACACCCTTGGGTTTCCCCGTAGAACCGGAGGTGTAAATTACATAACTCAGATTTTCGGGTTTAACTCCACTATGAGGATTCGTGGTGGGTTGTTGAGTAATTTCTGCCCACAGCGTATCAATGGGGATAATGCGGGTCATCCCCAGATCCCCGACTTCTTTGAGAAGTCGGGGATCTTGATCAAGTTTTTCCTGGGTTAAGATGACGGTCGCTTGGGAATCTTCTACCATGAAAGCCAGACGATCTGCGGGGAAATCGGGATCAAGGGGAAGATATGCCCCACCGGCTTTGTGAATTGCCAATAAGCCGATCATCATTTCTAGCGATCGCTCGATCTGAAGACCGACGATTACATCGGGCCCAACCCCCTGTAGTTGCAAATAGTGCGCTAATTGATTGGCTTGGGCGTTTAATTGCCGGTAAGTTAATTCTCGGTCCTGGAAGACGACAGCTACAGCATCAGGAGTAAGTTCTGCCTGAATTGCCAATAACTCATGGATACACAGATCAGTCGGGAAGGGTTCGGCTGTGTCGTTCCAATCCACCAAAATTCGCTGTTGTTGGGCAACGGAGAGTAGTGGTAATTGATGCAGTGATTGTTGAGGATCTTCAATACAGGCGGTGATTAAACTCTGAAGTTGCTGAACAATGGCTTTAGAGTCAGTGTTATTGAGTGACCCAGTATGTACTAATTCCGGTAAAGTTCCATCTTCATAAGCCACCAACGCCATAGACGCTCCCAGGGACTGCCAATCTAGTTGATCAGGGGACGCAACAAGGGCGATCGCCACAGGCAGAAAATTATCATCGCTACGTCCATTCCCATCACCATGCAATTGTGGATAACGTCTCAACAGCGTATTTCTAAAACTACCCAGACGACAGGTATCATCTAGGGCTATTTCAAATCGCCGTTGAAAATCATGGAAAGACTCATTAACCTGAGTTTGCACGCGAAGAGGAACTCGTTGGGCAAATATTTCGGGAGCAATACCACGCTGGGCATCGGTTTGTAGTCCCAGATCAAATTCCATTTCGCTTGTCAGTCGCCCACAGTAAGCAGCAAACATAGACAACAGGGATTTCGCTGCTACCTGCCCCGTCAGCGACAAAATAGAATAGCGGTGCATAGAGATATCTGGTTTTTGACCAGATGTTGTCAATGGTGAATAGGGATGCCGAAAAGCTGCAAGCTGCATCAACCGTTTTGCCCAAGCTTGTTCATGACCACATAAGAAAGCATTCCGTTCAGTAATTGCCTTTCTGATATTGGTGTCAATTGCCGGTAAGACATCACCGACGCGGACACCATAATCTGTTTGCAACTGTTCTAGGGAAATATCCTTGCCGTTTAATGTGCTGAACTCACTTAACTGCACAGCCCCATTTATGGTGGCGACACACATCCCTTGGGAATCCAGTTTTAGCACTTGTCCAGGAGTACCATACTCAGATGCAATTGAACGGGCAGATCCCACAACAATCACCCCTCCTGGTAGCCAAGTTTTGGGTAGACCCAATTCATTACGAGTTGGACCAAAATCTAATGCTTTGACTAGATTACAGATATCTTTAGTAGTAACATCATAGGAGATCAGAGCGGCGGCTTCTGGGCGATCTCTAGGACTAAAATAACTCCGTTGCGATAGGTCTTGAGGATAGGGCTTGGCAACATCAATTACTAGTTCTTCTACCAGTTCCCTGAAGGAATTAACTGCTGCATCAAAGCATCGCAGATTGAGGTTAAATACTGTATCATCTGCCAAAATTGGCACAGATGCTTGTTTAAATATCCGTCCAGCATCAATTTCAGCAGAGACTTCATGCCAGGTAACAGCATATTCAGTTTCACCGTTCAGCAAAGCCCAAGTAGTGGCATACAAACCAGCATATTTGGGTAACGGCGAGTCATGGTAGTTAATAGAGGCTTTTTTTGCCCGTGTGATCACATCCTCTGGAATGATCCACTGGACGTTATTAATACTGAAAAGATAATCGTATTTAACACCCAGAAGTGTTTTGTGAAACATGGAGCGAGAAGCAGCATGAGTAATGCCATGTTCCTGAGACCACTTTTGTAATGAATTATCTGTGGAATACACTCCCAACACTTGGCAGTCTTTCTGTAACAGGATTTCCAAGCAACTCAAGGCTAGAATACCATTGCCCACAACAAAACAGGAAAAGCTGGACATAGTTCATTTATCCTCGTGAATTTGCACAAATTTTCTGGGTATGAATGAGAGACTGAGGATAGATCAGAAATCATACATTCTCATCCCAGTATGTATGGACGAATCTGATCCGCAATTTTTTGACTGGTGCGATCAGCAGTAACTAATTCAATTTGTTCTGGACTAGATGCCCCCAAACCCAAGGCCACTGCTGTGCGAATCTGTTCTAATTTCCAAATAGATCCTTGCATTACCTCATTTGTTGTTCCCAGTGAACGCAACATTGCCAACGCAATGACATCAATGGCTATGGGATCTGTACTTGCCAACATGACATTTGCCGCCACTTTTTTGCCGGCATCTGGTCCCCCTGACACAAAGGCTTCCACACCATCTATTAACACCAGACTAGGCCGATAAACTGCATTAATTTCCGCGATCATTTGCTGCATATACGGTGAACGATGCAAGTCACCCATATAGTTAAATGGATCACCCGGAACATACTTAGCTACCATGCCTACAGTATTTTTTAATGCCAGTGTATAGTGCGCTCCTCGATGAGTTTTTAGACAACAGGTATTGATCACTGCTCCCGCTTGGAGAACTGGTCGGGCAAAAGCGAAACCTTGTTGCCAGTGAGTTCCCGATGGGGAAAAGTATTGCCATTGTTCAGTAGACATTTCATCAAAAACAATGACTTCCACCCCATAGCGATCTGCAAGTTGAAATACTCCTTTAAGCTTCATGGCCTCACGAGTCTGCGCCATTCCTGAGCGATCGCCTATGGTAATTTGCCCTACTCCAGCTTTTTGGAGTTTTTCTACCAAAGTTGCTAACAATTTTGTATCTGTTGATGCTGGAGCTGGATCGGCAGTATTATAGTTGGGCTTCAGAAAAATGCTTTTTCCCTCCATCCCCCCTGGCTGCAACAAATCAAGTATTCGTTGAGTTCCCGATACCCGATCTTCAGTGTGAACCAATGCAACTTTGCTGATCCCTGTAGGTTTGGGTAATGGCAACACTTTCATTGCCTGAACGTTCTTGGCATTGGCAGCATCCAGAATATATCTAGATGTTTTCAGGGTATGAAGAAGGGATGCGGGGGAAACACCCAGGGTTTTGAGACTGTGAAGAATAGGAGGAACAATTGCTGCTCCCGCAAAAAGTCCAGCTACTCGGAGAATATTCCGTCTTGTGTGCTTGGGGTGAGAAGATTTAGTACGCATAACACAACTGATTAAGGGAATGTGTTTATATAAGAGTTGATAACAGAAATATCAATCTTTTTCAAATACGTACTAAGTCGCTGGGTACTTCAAATTTTGGGGTTTCTCCTGGGGAATAAACAGCCCTGTCTTCTGTATCACTGAGAATAATTGATCCTGCCCCAATAATATTTTCTTTGCCAATGTTGATGTAATTTCTAATCGTAGTATTCAAACCAAGGAAAGTATATTCTCCTATGTTTACTCCACCACCAAGCACAACATTAGAAGTCAGAAAACAATGATCATTAATTATACAGTGGTGCGCGATAGAATTTACACCCAAAAGCAGACAGTTATTACCAATGGAAGCAAAAGGTTGAATAACATTATTTTCCATGATAAAGCAGTTTTCTCCCACTGATTTACCATAATAAAATGCCTGAGAACTAATATAGGAAATAAAGCTATATCCTCTATTTTTGGCATTTAAATATTTTTCTGCCCGTAATTTATTCACTTGTTGGTAACTAATGGCGATAAATAATTTATACTCATCAGGTGAATAATATTTTTCCAGTTTTTCATAGGGGACTACTGGTAAATTATAAAAACTCTCTGTTTTTAGATAAGCTTCATCAACAGTAAAGCCAACTACCTCATGTTCAGAATCACGGCTGAGATAAAAGTGAGCTATTTCTGCAATTTCACTAGTTCCGAAAATAACCACTTTAGCCATAAATTATCCTCCAATAATATCTTGTTTGTGCTGATAGTCATGAACGGTTTGATCTCCCATAAATTCTTCCATCGTTGCATGATTATCTTGACTGATTCCTTGTTGTTTAATGACTGTCCAAACAGTGAGGAAAATTATTTGTAAGTCTAGTAATAAACTCCAATTGTTGATATAGAAAATATCTAGGTTAAATTTTTCTTCCCAACTCAGAGAATTTCGACCTCGAACTTGAGCTAAACCTGTAATCCCTGGCTTGACTTCTTGCCGTCTTGCTTGTTCTGGGGTATAACGGTCAAGATATTTGACTAATAATGGGCGTGGTCCGACAAAACTCATGTCTCCTTTAGCAATATTCCACAGTTGAGGAAGTTCGTCAAGACTTGTTTGCCGCAAAAATTTACCCAAAGTTGTGAGACGTTTTTCATCAGGTAGAAAATTACCATTGACATCATGATCATTGGTCATAGTGCGGAATTTATAAAAGTTGAAAATTCGCGCATCTTTACCTGGACGGGGTTGGATAAAGAAAATTGGCTGCCCCATCCGTAAATAAATAGCGATCGCAATCATTAGCATTAAAGGAGCTAAAATAATTAAGGCGATTGCTGCTATTATTCTATCCAATAAATATTTAATAAACTGACTAAAATTGATTGCTTTCCAAACCTTAAAATTTCCCTTGATCATAGAACTTCCTTGAACTATTACTGTGTTTTTTGAGGTAAAAACCCAATCAATTGCCAATTATTTATTTGGGATTCCTTGAGATTGTTGGCACTAAAAACCACGATAATTCTCTATGATTTTGCAAATATCTGAGCAATTGCAAAACCAGACTTGTTTTTAAAAGATAACTAAGATGTAAATAAAAATCTTGTCATTTTGACATTATTCCTATCTCAATTATTTTGGGAAATATTTGATACTTTCAGTGTATTTATAACGACTGAGATGAGCATTTTTAGAAGATTAAGAAAAACCTAAATTTGTAGGGGTTTAGCATTGCTAAACCCCTATTTATAGAATCAAACTTAAACTACTTCTACATCAATATTTCTTCTATCTGACGAGGGAGATTAGAAATAGGTAATCCCTGCGCTTTTAAAATTCGCACATATTCCTGATCTAGCGCATTCCAAATATCTTCTTGACGAAATTCTCGCAAAACCCGCTCTCGTCCAGCCAAACCATGTTGTTGTCGGAGTTCGGAATTAACCACATAATGACGAATTCCTTCGGCTAAAGCTGACCCATCATGGGATGGTACAAGTGTCCCTGTTACTCCATCTTCAACTGCATCTATGCAACCAGGAATCTTGGTGGCGACTACAGGTAGTTTCATGGCCGCAGCTTCCAGAGGGACATTAGGAAAGCCTTCACGATAAGTTGGTAAAGTAAACACATCCATTGCCGCGTACAATGGCGGGGTGTGATCTTTGCCCCCTGTTGCATGGATGCGATCGTCAGTTTGCAGTATTTCCTTGGTTTGAGCAGATATGGGGTCTTGAGATTCAAAATACCCAACTAGGAGTAAATGCAAATTGGGAAACTCTGCGCGGAGAATTTTCCAAGCTGCAACCAATTCTTCCACACCTTTATCGCGGACAATCCGACCGACAAAGCCAATGACAATGGCATCATCAGGAATACCATATTGTTGACGAACTTCTTTTCTGGTCTGAGGTGGTAGATTAGCGGGATTAAAGCGATCGCTTGCATCCACCCCATTACTACTTCCTCCACCTAATACGGTAATCTTTTCCTGGGGACAAAGACCCTCACTAATTGCCACTTCTCGCAGGGAATGACTCACACAAATCACCTGATGTGCCAGTAAACAGGAAACCTTTTCACTCCATGATAGTAGGATGCGTTTATATCCTGTTGCTGTCATTAAGGGCAATCCCCGAATATGATAAATTCTCACAGGTACTTGTGCTAACCAAGCCGCAATAGTTCCTAATAATCCACCTTTAGGAGTATGGGAATGTACTATCACAGGCTTGATAGTGCGGATTTGTTGCCAAATTTGCCAAATAGCCACAATATCCTGGAGTGGTGTGATCCGTCGGGGCATTGTCACCGTGTGGAATGGTATATTTTCACGGGAACTAACTTCTTCTACAGCTTCTCCAGGTGAGGATAGAGCATGAATATCATATCCTCGTGCTTTCATATAAGCAATCTGTCCACGAAAAAAGGAAAAGGTTTCGGGAACGGTGGTAATGTGCAGCAATTTAATTTTTTGTGACATAGAAAGGTAAGTATTTCTGGCGTTGCTGAATTAAGATATGAAAATCAAAAATTTCATTTCTCTTACTCTTACTCTTTGCGCCTCTGCGCCTCTGCGTGAGATAAATTCATACTTTCATTCGCCAACGCCGGATTTTTTAAACTTGGTAATATGACCGATACCATTTCACAAATCGCTCGATTCCCTCCTCAATTGAGGTATTCGGTTTAAAACCCACATCTGTCACTAAGGCATCAACATCGGCATAGGTTGCTGGTACATCACCAGCTTGCATGGGGAGCAAATTTTTCTCTGCTTTCATTCCCAAGCAATTTTCTAAGGTTTCGATAAAGTGCATTAATTCCACCGGCTGATTATTACCGATATTATAATTTTTGTAGGGGGCATAACTTGTGGCAGGATCTGGGGCATTTCCTGACCAGTTGGGATTTGATGCAGCCACGTTATCAACAACACGAATTACGCCTTCTACAATGTCATCAATATACGTAAAATCCCGCCTCATTTTCCCGTAATTAAAAACATCAATTGGTTGTCCTGCCAAAATTGCTTTGGTAAACAGAAATAATGCCATATCAGGACGACCCCAAGGACCGTAAACTGTAAAAAATCGCAATCCTGAAGCCGGCAAGCCATACAAACTACTGTAGGTATGTGCCATTAATTCGTTGGCTTTTTTGGTAGCTGCGTACAAACTTACGGGATGATCTACATTGTCGTGAACGGAGAAGGGAGTTTTTGTATTTGCACCGTAAACTGAACTGGAAGAAGCAAATACTAAATGTTGAACGTTGGTATGCCGACAACCTTCGAGAATATTCACAAATCCCACTAGATTACTATCTACATAAGCATGGGGATTTTTTAATGAATAACGGACTCCGGCTTGGGCAGCTAAATTGACGACTTTATCAAAACTAGATTGAGCGAATAATTTGGGGATGCCTTCTCGGTCTGCTAAATCCAATAAATGAAAGCTAAAATTGGGGTTCGCTAAAAGTTGCTCTAATCTGTCTTTTTTTAAGGTAACATCGTAGTAATCGTTGAGGTTATCTAAACCTACAACTTGATCACCTCTTTCTAGTAAGCGTTGGCTGAGGTGAAAACCAATAAAACCAGCCGCACCTGTAACTAAAATTTTCGCCATAATTTCACCGTTTATAAACTCCAATAATTAATATTTGCTGGTATATCCGCAGGTTCAAATATTGATTTGATATCCATGAAGATTCCACCTGGACGAATGTGAGCAAATAGTCCCTCTGCTGGCATTTCTAAATATTCTTGATGGGGAACTGCTAAAATTAGGGCATCAAGATATGTAAGTTCTTTCCAATCAGATAATTGAATACCATATTCATGTACTGCATGACTATTTTCGGCTAAAGAGTCATGTACTAGGGGGTCAATCCCAAATTGTTGCAATTCATGAATGATATCCGGAATGCGACTATTTCTTAAATCTGGGACATTTTCTTTAAAGGTAAGTCCCAAAATCCCCACTCGCGCATTTTTGATGGTCACATTGGCTTCTACAAGCAGTTTCACCAACCGACTACCCAAGAATTGACCCATGTTGTCGTTAATCCGTCGTCCCGCGAGAATTACCTGGGGATAATAGCCAACTTGTTGGGCTTTGGCTGTGAGATAGTAAGGGTCTACACCGATGCAGTGACCCCCGACAAGACCTGGAGTGAAGGGTAGAAAATTCCACTTTGTCCCCGCAGCCGCTAAGACATCACGGGTGCGAATATTCAGGCGATCGCAAATTATCGCTAGTTCGTTCATCAAAGCAATGTTAAGATCCCGTTGGGTATTTTCAATGACTTTTGCCGCTTCAGCTACTTTAATTGATTGGGCGCGGTAAACACCAGCGTCAACAACAGCACCATATACATTAGCGATTTGTTCTAATGTTTCCGGGTCTTCACCTGCGACTACTTTAACAATTTTTTCTAAGGTATGTGTTTTATCACCTGGGTTAATTCGTTCGGGTGAGTAGCCCAATTTGAAATCAATACCCTGTTGTAAATCAGATACCCGTGCTAGAACAGCACCACAAACTTCTTCGGTGACTCCTGGATAAACAGTGGATTCATAAACTACTACATCACCTTTTTTAAGAACTTTACCAATAGTTTCCGAAGCTTTAATCAATGGAGTCAAATCAGGAACACGGTTATCATCAATTGGCGTGGGGACTGCAACAATAAAGAAGTTGCAATCAGCTAAATCAATTGGATCACAAGTAATATTGAGAGATGTATTTTTGAGTTCATCACTAGTAACTTCTCCTGTAAAATCTATGCCTTGATTTAATGCGGTAATTTTCTCTTGATTAATATCAAACCCAACTGTATTGGGAAATTTTTTTGCAATTGCTAAAGCCACAGGTAACCCAACGTAGCCAAGACCAATGACTGCGATATTATTCATGTTTTTATTTTCTGAATGGAATTTGAAAATTTTTTATTTATTCAGCAAGCCCTAATTGGTTTTCAGCTAACCAAGCTTGGAACATCAGTACATCCCAAAGATAATATTGCCAGTTGAATTTGCCACTTTGGTGTTCATCCCACTTTTGCCGAATTGGTTGAGGATTGAAATAGCCTTCTTGTCTCAATCGAGACTCATTCAACAAATCTTCTGCCCATTCTCGTAATGGTCCACGCAACCAGCTATCAATGGGAATACCAAAGCCCATTTTGGGACGCTCGATTAATTCTTTGGGTACGTATTTATACAAAAGCTGGCGTAATAACCACTTCCCTTGATTACCACGTATTTTCATGGATAAGGGGATTTGCCAAGCAAATTCTACAACCCGATGGTCTAGAAAAGGTATGCGACTTTCTAGACTCACACCCATGCTGGCACGATCTACTTTCACCAAGATGTCATCTGGTAAGTAGCTGATTAAATCCAAGTACATCATACGTTCTGTGAAATCTGGTAGGCTGTCCGACAAATTGCGCTCATTCAAAACTGTGCTAAGTTCAGAACTACCAATAACAACTTCCTCTGACGCTTGCCAATGGGATACTAAACCCGCATACATAATATCGGGGTTGGGAACTGCTAAAATGCTTGCTAACTTATGTAATTTATAACCGGAAGCTTCTACTTTAAGCTTTGTAGGCAACATGGCATCTACAGATGCAAAACCTTGATTCCAAGTTTGGGGGGAAACACTTGTTAAAGCTTTTGCGGTGGAATGACGAACTGTTTTCGGTATCCAGCCTATTTTCTGCCAAATACTACGTCCCCAAAAATAGCGATTATATCCAGCAAACAATTCATCACCTGCATCACCTGAAAGGCTGACAGTCACATGATTTCTAGCAAGTTGAGATACTAAAAATGTGGGAATTTGGGAAGAATCAGAAAACGGCTCGTCATATAAACTGGGTAGTTTGGGTATAACTGCTAGTGCTTCATTTGCCGTTACATAAAATTCTGTATGGTCTGTACCCAAATGCTGGGCTACAGCTTTAGCATATTGAGCCTCATTGTAAGCATCTTCATAAAAACCAATACTAAAGGTTTTTACAGGTTGATGGCTTTGAGCTTGCATGAGAGCTACAACTATAGAGGAGTCAATTCCCCCAGATAGGAATGCACCCAAAGGCACATCTGCCAGCATTCGCATTCCCACTGCATCTTTTAATAATTCCTCCAGGTTTACTATAGCTTCATTCTCTGAGCCTGTGAAGGGATAAGCAACACCTGATTCTGCTACAATTTTTGCCGACCAATAGGCCACTGGTTGGGGGTGAGTTCTACTCCCATTCCAACTGAGGAGAGTCCCAGGGGGTAATTTATAGATACCTTTATAGATGGAATAAGGGGCAGGAATATAGGAAAAACGCAGGAATAAAGCCAAAGCATCGCGGTTAATTTCTCGCTGAAAATCAGGATGGGCTTTAAAAGCTTTTAATTCCGAAGCAAATATAAAAGTATCACCACACCAACCATAATATAAAGGCTTTTCACCAATGCGATCGCGTCCCAAATGTAAAATGCGTTCTGCTTTGTCCCACAATGCAAACGCAAACATCCCATTAAATCGTTTGGTTGCTTCTATAACCCCCCATTCGCAAAAACTAGCTAACATTACTTCCGTATCAGAATGACCTCTAAAGTTATATCCAAGGCTTTGTAACTGCTTTCTTAATTCCGGAAAATTATAAACTTCACCATTGAACACAATTACATAGCGACCATTAGCAGAGATCATCGGTTGATGTCCTTCTGGTGATAAATCTACTATAGATAATCGTCTGTGTCCTAGAGCTATCCCCACCTCTTCATCAATCCAAATTCCACCATCATCAGGACCACGATGAATCAGAGATTGGCACATATTTTCGACTATATTGCCAATTTCTTCACTAGATAGTTGTTTTTCATTGGTAAAAAAACCAGTTATTCCACACATTTATTGAATTACTCCTTCAAGAAATATATAAATTTTTAGAGGTTATTTCTTTGGCGTGATATATGCAGAAAAAGATCAAAATTTCACTAAGTGAGAATAAATAAATTCTGGATTTTTTGAATTACAGCAAATTGTCATCAAACCCGGAACAAGAACCCCACCCCCAACCCCCTCCCCGCAAGCGATGAAGGGGGCTAAGATGTACCTTTATGTAAATTTTCGCCGATCTAAGCTGTTGAAAATTAGCTATTCCCTAAGAATAGGAACTAAAAAATCTTTGGAAATATTGCCCCCACGGACAATTAAACGATTGTTGTTTACTTCTTGATCTTCGCGGAGATATATTGCATAAACTTGATCAGTTTTCTGAATATTTTTATCTATGTTGAAGTCACAATTATCAAATACCAGTCGCTGGTTAGTTTGATTAGAAAAGCTAGGGTGTTGCCACCAAATATCAGCACTAGCAAAAAAATCGTATTGTTCGCCTGTTAATTTTCTCGTGATAGTGAATTGACAATTTTCAAATGTAACATTATGAGGAAATAAAATCCTGTTCATGTAAGTATCCGCTGCACCAATTTTAAATTGAGAATTCGTAAATTTCATTGTTGAATTCAAGCTAAAAATATAAAAAGGTGCATTGCCAGAAATGATATTATTCCCAATGACTGTAGAACCTTCATCAACAGCAATATCAAAATCCCCATCAATTAGGTTTAGGTTTTCAAGTTTAACATCTACCTTTAATGTTTCTCCATAACCTCGTCCATCAACTTCAATATCAATTCCGGTCGGATCAATTTTGCCTTGTGTAGTCAGATTATAAACTTCAGCCGAAGAATTTCCACCAGTTAAGACAAACCCACCTCGAAATACATCAATAGCTTGACAATTATTCATTTTAACATCAACATTTGTATATACAGAGATTCCATCAGCAACCCCATTTTTAAAATTGCAATCTTCAATAAATACTTGCAATTTACCAGGAAGTTCAGGGTCAGCAGTCAAGAATATCAGATGCGCTTGTTCTAATTCATATTTTTTGTAATGACCTTGATTTTGGCTATTACCATCAAAGGTAAACCCTTGAATAATTAAAGGTTGAGAATTCTTCTGACTACTATAATTAGTAGTGAAAGTTCGAGTCCACTTTCCTTGTTTATCTGGTCGTTTAATAGTTGCTCCATATCCTTGATAAGTAATGTTATCTTTGAGAATTACAGACGTTACTATATAAACGCCTTCAGGGAATAATATTACTCCTCCTCCTTGCTGATACACTGTATCTATTGCTGTTTGAATTGCCTTAGTATCGTCATTAACACCATTACCTTTAGCACCAAATCTTTTAACAGATACAATGTTTTTTATGTCATTATCTAATATTTGCATGGTATGTAATTTATTGCCGGACACATTGGCATTAGATGTATTTTTAGAGGTTATAGATTGACTCTTTAGGAAATAAACTTGAGGTTTCGATATGGTAACTGATTGGCTAAAGTGGAGAGATTGTATAATCAGTAAGCTTAATAAACTCCAAAATAACCAAAAACGAAATTTGCGGAAAAACATCTTAGCTAATTTTTGATAAATCAACATATATCACCTAACAATGGTAACTTATTTTTATAGGAGGGGAAAAAAGCTTGACAACAGCTATCAACCGTAAAACCTTTTATATAAAAGGTTTTGTGATTAAAATTTGTATCTCATTTACTTACAATATGTTGTATGTCTCTGATTACTATTGAAATCAGTTGTATCACACATTTATTATTTTCCTCTGATTTTTATAAATTTGAGATTTAGTTTTGGAAGTCTGGTTAGTTAAAGAGTTTATAGATAGTAAATAAAACCAAAAAATTGGCTGTCGTAATACATAGTGAAAGCAACTAAATATCGTTAAGCATATAACGGCTGCGAACATGATAAATGATTGCTTTTTCCATGCTTGCCAACCTATCCATCCTAGTAATGAAATATAGGCTATTATTCCCACAATTCCAGAACTACTACCCCAATCTATAAACGTATTGTGTGCTTCCTCATCTAAAAAAGGTCTAGTCTCACCTGAATGGGCGCCAGGACCAAGACCAAATAAAGGGGAAGAAGAGATTGCAGTGATGCCATTTTTCCATAATGTCACTCTGACGCTTCCTTGATTACCCTGATCATATACATTGGCAGTATTACTATATAGTTGTTGATAGCTAAATTCCGCCAATATTAATATAATAATAGCTGCTGATATACCCATAATAGCTCGAATAAGTCCTTGCATTTCTAATTTAATATTTTTTTTAAGCACAAGATTTTTGTCAATTAATAAATATAATTCTAGAAATATAATTAAAGTAAATCCAATTATCCATCCAAAGAATAGGGCATCAGACTGTGTAGCTGTACCTAAAATAAAGCAAATAACTATTAAAAATATAAATTTTGATTTTGAAAAAAATTGACTACTACTTCTGAAAAGATAGAAAGTAAAAAATGGTATTACCGTTAAAAATAAAGCTAATTGGTTGGGGTTTTGAGACCAACCTAGAAATCTGACTCCTCCATACCAAGAAGTTAAAAAAGGTATAAAAGAAGGAAATAAAAATAAAGTCAACAAAGCTAATAATGAGAAAGAAATCACATAATCAATCATTTTCTTTATTTCCAAATAAAAAAAATAAGAATTAGCTAAACATAGTGAAAAAATAAATGAAAAGCCAAAAGCAAAATAATCATGATGCCATGCGCTACTTTTTAAATTTAGTGAGTCTGCAATTGACAAACCCAAGGTAAGAGAAATAAATCCAACTCCCCAAAACGAGTAAATTAATTTTACAATTGGTGTAATCAATAGACATTTATTAGTTAAAAGTTTAACAAGAACGAATATTATCCAAATAAATAAAATAATTTCGCCAATGCCAATCGGAATTCCAGGGAATCTGAGTTGAGTTGCAGTTGTAAGTATGATTCCAGTTACTAACCAAATTAATTCTAAGTTTGTATTTTTCATCAAATTGGAGCATTAAATTAAATAATGTTTTTCAACGCAATTAGCCCAAAATCTCTGCGATTCATTTAAATTTTCTTCACTTAATGGAGAACCAACACGATGCTTTAGTATCTTAAACTTTAGACCTGTAGTAATAGCAAAAATATCTACTAAAGATTTAGCAGTTTGTTCTATTACTCCCCAAAATAAAAAATAATTTTTATCAGCAAGTCCTCTATGAATTAGAGCCAATGAAAAATGAAAATACTCATAGCGATTGCTTAGTTTAATCGTTTAGAAATTCCCATCATCGCTTGTGTAGTAAATGAAGAATAACTGTAAACGTAAAACCTATGCGAATAACTGCGGCAATCAATAAAGCGATCGCTGCCCCTACCAAACCCAGCTTCGGCAGCAGCCATAGACAACCTACAGTTGAAATACTTGTCACAGTAACAAACAAAGGTATTTGGATACGAAAATATCGAGCTGCCGTCATTCCACAGTCTAGGAAAGATGATATGTAATTAAACCCAGCAATAACCATCAGCCAAATAAATAAAGTTGTCTGCTCGGCATATTCAGAGCTATACAGCAGCATTAGAATTTGTCGTCCACTCGTCACCGCTACTAAAACACCTATTCCGCCTTGTAAAGCAGCTATTCCCACTAGTTTCAGCAGGAGGTTACGAAAACCTATAAGATTTCCACTAGCATAATATTTTGCTAGACGGGGACTGGCTGACTGCCCCAAGGCATTCACTACTATGTTTCCAGCCATCATCATATAAGCCAAAGCCGTAAAAATACCCAGTTTCCTTTCATTCAAGTAATACTCAATCAAGTATTGAGGAATGTTGGTATTGAGCGAAACTAGCATCATCGCAAACCCCAATGGGAAACAAAGCCATACTAGATGTTTTAGAGTTTTCAGGTGCCAACGAGGTTGCAATTCTGAGATATCTTTTAGCATCAAAAGACCACTAGGAAGGTCATAGCCGAGTAGAACCACAGCCCAAACGCAGACTAACCCAAATACACCCCACAAAATATTACCGGATATATATATTCCTCCGCCTAAAAACAGCAATGACAGAAGTCCTTTAATCATCATCGAAATGGCAATCCGATCCATTCGTTCATGCTGCTGAATTAGCCCCTGAAATATATCACTAATAGACTCGAATACCTTGGCTGTTCCTATGAGGAAGATTACTAAAGATGTTTCCCTTTGATATCCACCTAAAAAGCTAATAACTGTAATAGTTAGAAGTGCCAGTGTTGTTGATATTAGCCTTAACCCAAAGTAATCACTAAACAAAAACTGTTTTTGAGCATCTGTTGCTTGGACAGCCCTTAGTTGGAGATCTGTAAACATGATTATAGGTGCTGTTACAGCCAACCCCAAGGTAAACTGCCCTACCATTTTTGGGCCGCCAAGTTTAGCCAAAACTACTAACATTCCCCATTGGCAAGCTGAATAAACAAAATTACCAACAAAAGTCCAAGAGAAATTACGACGTAGACTCATGGAATTATTTTTTTTTGCATTGGCTTTAGTCATGAGATTGAGTCTTTCGTCAGAGGAAATAGTATGAGGGATACCATCTTGAGATTTGACGAGTGAAAGATCAAAAATCCCTGCATCAGTGGAATACTCCGAAATAATATCATGAAAATATCTTCTCGAAATCACTGCTATTGAAGCCAAAATTGAAGGAAGAATGATAGCCATCTACACAAGCTATCCAGTCACCTTTATTAACTATATGAGGATCAATATTATGCATTCCATCAGCATTCCAACCATATCCACTTGCACCTATGATTGGATTTTCATTTACTGATTTTTCTGAATAATTTGTTGTACTCAATTCTGTTATTTCAAAAGCCCGAACTTTGTTTCCATAGCGGAATGGCTGACAATCTTGGCTATATCTAAAAAGCTTATTATCAAATATTGTCA
This sequence comes from Anabaena sp. 54, assembly GCF_017355725.1. NCBI lineage: Bacteria > Bacillati > Cyanobacteriota > Cyanophyceae > Nostocales > Nostocaceae > Anabaena > Anabaena sp. 54. Next base: position 167,676 of record NZ_JAAVWA010000006.1, on the reverse strand, counting down.
TCCTTCCACCAGGTCTAGCGATATGGAAATCTCTTTGAATAATAGGGCTTTTAGGATGCTCAATCCATTTTCCCGTTAAGGACTCAGCATAGTATAGCCGCAAAAAATCATTGTTTCCAGTAGTTGTAAATAGCCACCATTTATCTTGAAAATAAACAACGGATGAATCTTTAAAATTCTGCCCTTCAATTAAGGTGTTTAAGTATGACCACTGTTCAGGAAAATCAGTTGCTTGATAAAGGCGAATAGAATTTGATGCGTTGCTTTCTGGAACCATATAATAACTATTATCCCATTTAAATACATAGGGATAAGACAAATGGAAAGATTCGCGCAGAATAATTTTTTGATAGTTCCATTCTATGCCATCAGTGCTTGTTGCCAAGCCAATTTCTCCTCTATTTGTTTCAATGTTCATAACCTCAAAAAACATATACCAAGTCCCATTTTCATAAACCATAAATGGATCAGCAACAAACTCTGCTGAAACATCTATAACATCTTTAGCTGTTAAAACTGGATTTTTGATATTCTCTTGAGAACTTAACTTAAAAGGTGATTCCCCTGTATAAATTCCTATTGACCAATCACATTTCCTCCGGACAAAAATTTTTGCAATCTTTTTAAGAGAAGATAAATATGTTGACATTGACAAATTTTCTGTCTGAACTTTATTGCTTGATTTCATATTTTTCTACAGATTTATTAACACTACGAAGATAAAAGCAGCAAAAATCTTAATCTATTTAGGCAATTTTGGGTTTGGTACTTTTCGGAATATTTATCCAACTATTTGATGTGTGATTAGTAAATTGACCAGGCTCTAACAAACTTATTTCTTCTGGCAATTTTGGTTTATAACCTGCCACTAATTGTGACAGCAATAGCATAATCGAATCAGCATCATTTTTAGCTGCTACTCCCAGTAAAGTTTCTACCGTAATATCCAAATAACTAGGAATAATCTGGCTCGCATTTTTCACAATTAACAGTTTTTCATGCTCCGTCTTTTCATATTCTTCTCCCTCAATAAACAATTCTTCAAATAACTTTTCCCCTGGTCTTAAACCTGTAAATACTATGTCAATATCTTTGTTAACCTCATATCCTGAAAGATGAATTAGTTCTTTTGCTAAATCTACAATTTTCACCGGTTCACCCATATTTAGCATTAAGACTTCACCACTACGACCCAGGACAGATGCTTGTAAAACCAGTTGCACTGCCTCTGGTATGGTCATAAAGTAACGGCAAATATCGGGATGAGTAACTGTAATTGGTCCACCTGCTAAGATTTGTTTTTGGAAAGTAGGAACTACGCTACCTCGACTCCCTAAAACATTCCCAAAACGCACAGCTACATAAGATTTACCACTTTGTTTTGCAGCTTGTAAAACTAACATTTCGGCTACTCTCTTACTAGCACCCATGACATTAGTAGGATTAACTGCTTTATCTGTGGAAATCATCACAAAATGTTCAACATTATATTGCAGTGCTACCTGTATTAAATTCCGTGTACCAATCACATTATTAGTAATTGCTTCTGCGGGATTTAATTCCATCAGAGGGACGTGTTTATGAGCAGCAGCATGAAAAATTACATCTGGTTTAAATCTCTCAAAAGCGTATTCCAATCTCGACCGCACTCGAATATCAGCAATGAATGTATAAATCTGCGGTATATTGATGACTGATTGACCATTATTTTTGAGAATTTGGATTAGTTGTTCTAGTTCTTGTTGGATATTGAAAACAGAATTTTCTCCATGTCCAATCAGGATGATTTTAGCTGGATGACAACGGAAAATTTGCCGGCATAGTTCACTCCCAATTGATCCTCCTGAACCTGTAATTAAAACTGTTTTATCTTTAATAAATTTAGACACCCTTTTAATGTCTATATGAATAGGTTCTCGTCTGAGTAAGTCTTCAATTTTGATATCTCTAATACTATCCAATCGGACACGACCATTGAGGATTTCATGTATTCCTGGTAAAGTGCTAGGTTGGACTCCATTGGCTTGACAAATATCAACAATTTCTCGAATAATTTGTCCAGAAACTGTAGGCATGGCAATAATAATTTTCTGAATTTTTAATGTTTTGATTACCTCAGAAATTTTATAGCGATCGCCCAATACCGGAATTCCCCGTAAATGTATATGCTGTTTTTTGATATCGTCATCAATAAAGCCTACAGGATAAACCCCAGACTGGGGATTTCTTTGCATATCTTCCACAAGAGAAACCCCCGCATTACCCGCACCAATAATCAGCACTCTCTCCCTATGCTTAGATATTTTCTGTCTATGATTTACCCTTTCTACAACCCGCACACTAAACCGTAGCGCAATCACACAAATACCAGAAAGTATTCCCTCCAAAATCGGTAGTGATTGCGGAAGATTACCTAATAGCATATTGAATGTTTTATCCAATATATTAAATAGCGTTGTTTGGATGACTATCACACCCATCATCAACATGACTATATAGATTACTTCCTCAATACTTGCATATCGCCAATAGCGTTTATAAAAACCACAGCCCCAAAAAACAATTAGTTTAACTACTAAAAATAAAATTGTAGCAACTTCTAACTGTGAAATATATTCTTGCAAATTCAGATCACCATCTAAACGCAAGAATAATGCTAACAATGGTGTCATCGCAAAAATAGTAATATCAAAAATAAACCAATGTCTATTTCTAACTTTACTTAATTGATGGGATAAGGTTTTAATTGTTTTCTGAACAGTAAAATGAGAGACGAAAAACAGGATATTCACATCAACATCTCCAGGAAAATATATGAAATCTTTTCACTAGATAAACACCTGAGATTTTAATTGTTAATCTCAAAGACATGACATATTCAAATCACCGTCTTGCAGCAGAAGTCAGGATTCAGGATTCAGAAGTAAAACTGGCTTACTGTCCGGCTTAAAATTTAGATTCTGTACCTCATTAATCTGCAATCTGCTCCCTTCCAATCACCCTCTTAAATAATTAATTATGTGGTGATTTACAAAAATAAATCTTCACCAATTAAATGAAAATGTCATAGCGTTGATAAATATCAACTAAACATAAACATTAATGTATGGGTTATTATTTTTTATCTTGAACTTATAGAGGTTTTATCAAATTTCCACTGCTTAAGTCATGCCAGTTTGACACAAATTCCCTATTAAATAAAAATAATAGCAGCAAGTATAGTGTTTACACCATATCTGCTGCTTAATTGGAGCGAAAACTCCGATTGTTGACTTTTAATCCAACTATTAAAAATTCATAAACAGCCTGTTGAATTTGCTGTGTGAATTTTTAATTACTAATGTTTAATTCTGTTTTGCGTTACTAGACTTTTGCTTGTAACGACTTCAGTAATTCAGTATTCACACCCGATTCACGAGTCAGAGAAATTTTACCTGTGCGAGCAATTTCTCTCAATCCAAATTTCTGTAGCACTTGCACAATCGCTACCATTTTACCAGGATCACCAACAACTTCCAAGGTCAAAGAATCTTCAGCCACATCTACAATTCGCGCTCGGAAAATCTGAGACAATTCAATAATCTCCGAACGATTAATGCTAGTAGCATTAACCTTGAGAAGCATCAATTCTCTTTCTACACAAGGAATTTCTGTAATATCCTGCACTTTGAGAACATTAACCAACTTATATAGTTGTTTAGTAAGTTGCTCAATAATGCGATCATCGCCAGGGACAACCATCGTAATTCGGGATACTCCATTCTGTTCCGCAGGTCCCACAGCCAGGCTTTCAATATTAAAACCCCGACGAGCAAATAAACTAGCAATGCGGGATAGAACCCCCGCTTCATCTTCCACAATAACTGACAGCGTATGTTTCATCGGCGACTAAAGGAGCATGACATGAACGCAGACCGGCACTCATGACTGCAAAGCGAGTTTCTACTACGCTGCATTGTCGGTCTGAATTTTTATTTTATACTTAATAATTGCAATCATTCCGTTCCTGTGGAAAACTTATCTATAAGAATAATATTTAATTTTTGTATCCCTTACGGGAGGTATCAGCCATAAATATCCGTAAGATGTGTTGGCGACAGAGTAATACACCATGATCATAAATATCTAACTCTTAGCAGGAATATTACTAATTTAGATATATCTATTTTCAAAGGTAGATGCAGCCTTTAAATTAACGCCATATATTGTCATCAGCAGTGAAAATTGACAGGAACAAAGTATTTATGGGTTGGTTACAAAGAATGTTTGGCTTAGAAAAATCGGAAAGCACCCAAGTTAATCCAAATTCTAGCTATGATGCTAATACACAAACCATAGAGCCAGAACGTATAGGACTAAATGGAGAATATGATCAAAGTGGTTTAGCCAAGCGAGTAGCATTAGCATTTGATCAAGATCCTGACCTTAATGATATTGATACTCTCTGGGTTGCTCAAACAGGTAGCATTGTGGTACTAAAAGGTCAAGTTCCCACTCAGGATATTCTTAATCAACTAGTTGCCGTAGCTCACACTGTTGATGGCACTACAAATGTTGATACTACACAAGTTAATTTAAATTAGATTAATTAGGGTTTGCTGAATAAGTTGTTGATGAGGACAGGAAGTAGGGGTAGATGTTTACCAATTACCCATTACCCATTACCCATTACCCATTACCAATCCAACCTAAAATCGCCTGGTTAACTTGTTCTGGTGATTCGTCATGGGGACAATGACCGACATCTTCCAGATATAGCAATTGCAATCTTTCATTGTAGCCCACAAATTGATTTGCTAGTTTTGGCGGCACAAATCGGTCTTTTGTTCCCCAAATTAACAGCATAGGAATTGTTAAGTTTGGTAAAATTTTCTTGACACTAGGACTAAAGTTAATCCCTGTTGTGGCTTTGAACAAGGCTCTAAAGGCACGAGCAGATCCCCTATCCTGGGGTGGTCCTGCTAAAATATCTATAAGTTCATCAGTAATAGCTTCGGGATTGGCATAAGCTAAACTAGCCCAAGGGCGCAGCACACTAGGACGACGCACAAAATAAAATATCGGTTTCAATATTAATCTGGAAGTAAATATACTTTTAATCCCGCTGACAAGAGGTTGCAAAGCAGTCGGAATCATTTCTTGTTCCAAATTAGGATCAGGTAAACTGATCATCACTATCCCCTGTATCATGTCAGGATGGTTAGCGGCTGCGACGAGAGAAATCAGTGAACCGATGGAATTACCTACCAAAACCACTGGTTGACGGATAAAAGTTTTCCAAAAATCGTAAACCTGCTCTACCCACAGTTCCACATTGTAGTTAGTTGCAGCTTTTTCCGAAGCCCCAAAACCAATCATGTCCAAAGCGTAAACCGTGTGAGACTTACCCAAAACCTCTAAATTATGTCGCCAATGACCAATGGAAGCGCCGAAACCATGAAGTAAAATTAAGGGTGTTGTTCTTGCATAATCATGGGGAGGACGAATATAAGTATAACGGGTTTGCCAACCACGCCACACCCAATCCCTTTGATTACCAACTCTTTGCTGCCAATCTCTTGCGGTAGTCACAGTTATCTCTTAGTGATTAAGTCGGTGAACACAATAAAACCAAGCTGTGTAAAGAAACGTAAAATTGCTGAAAACTTCTTTACTCTTGCCTCTTGCCTCTTGCCTCTTGCCTCTTACCTCTTGCCTCTTGCCTCTTGCCTCTTGCCCCTTGCCTCTTGCCTCTTGCCTCTTGCCTCTTGCCTCTTGCCTCTTGCCTCTTGCCTTGCTATGACGACAATCTTCAACGCCAACCTACTTAGTTGGAAACTATTAATTTTGTGCGTTCTTTCTTAATATGTTACATTATATTTGGTTAGCTTCAATGTATACCTAATTTTGCTATCATGGAAACATCTTCTAGATATCATACCTCTATGTATGTCAGAAGAAAATTGTAACAATAGTTATTAGTGTCAAGTATCATGTAATTTACATTAAATAATGCAGTGGAATCAACTCAGAGTCAGACTATACAGTCAACGACTTGATCGAACTTCTCTTATAAATTTGCTACACTAGAGAGGGATATTCATTTTCCAATTCTGAGTTACTGTTGTATTTTGCCTTCAATGGCATATCAGACTAAACTAACTAAATCAAGACCAGTCCAAAATCTTAACTAAAGAGCTGCCACTAATCATAATGCCTGTGATTGAGAAAAAAAGAACTCGCGATCTGCCCCAAATTAACGAACGGATTCGCTTCCCGAAAATTCGGGTGATTGACACTGATGGCGCACAACTGGGAATTATAACTCCGCAGGAAGCGATACAATTAGCAGAGGAAAAGGAATTAGACCTAGTGCTAATTAGTGACAAGGCTGATCCGCCAGTATGTCGAATAATGGACTATGGGAAATATAAGTTTGAGCAGGAGAAGAAGGCGCGGGAAGCCCGGAAGAAGCAGCACACAGCTGATGTAAAAGAAGTGAAGATGCGCTACAAGATAGAAGAACATGACTATAATGTGCGCGTTAAACAAGCCGAGCGCTTCCTCAAAGATGGCGATAAAGTTAAGGCTACTGTGATGTTCCGAGGGCGGGAAATTCAACACAGTGACTTGGCAGAAACGTTGCTTAAACGAATGGCTACGGATTTAGAACCTTTTGGTGAACTTCAGCAAGCACCGAAGAAAGAAGGGCGGAATATGATGATGCTGATTTCACCAAAAAAATAATCTTGTCAACAACCTAGTAATGAGTGCTGTATAAATTAGTGAATAATAGGATCTAAAATTGACCCCAGGGAAATTCTTCCCATTCCCTCAGCATTCATCCATAATTAGATTTATGTCAATTTATTCTAAAATGATAGTCCTGACGGCTGAGTGGGAAAAATAATCCTCAGTTGTTCAGGACTTTTCCTATGTTATGAAACAAGAGTCACCGGGTACTATTAAAGCACAGGAAAGTTTATGGGTAAATCTAGTACAGCATGGCGTTATGGGTTGGGGTAAATAAATTTCATGCTGTTATTGATGAATCGTTTCTGGGCGCAGACCCTGCGCCCCTACTTTCTGAATTTTTCATGGTCAGAATCTACTAGTACAGCTTGGCGGAAATAATATGACTATTAAAATTTTCTCTGTTCTCTGTTAAGAGTTTCCTGCCTTCACGGTTATATCATGCTAAAGAACAGGGACGCGATCGCTATTGTATGGCAGAATAGGGTATTGCCAAGAGTTTTTGCTAATTACCAAATTATTTGCTAATATTTTTCAAAAGATAATATTAAAATTAAGGTAAATTTGTACCACTATGTTAACATCCGCAATTGATACTAAAGATGTAAATGCTATGCAATCGGTACAGGAAGGGGTGGTAGTGTGCGATCGCTCTCCCTGGGGACTTATCCGTATTTCTGGCGATGATCGTCTTCGCTTCTTACACAATCAAAGCACTAATGATTTTCAATCTCGCAAACCTGGTCAGGGCTGCGATACTGTGATGGTGACATCTACAGCCCGCACGATAGATTTAGTCACAGCTTATGTCTTAAATGATGCTGTTTTATTATTGGTTTCCCCGAACCGTCGTCAGGAACTTATGAAATGGTTAGATCGGTATATCTTCCCTGCTGATCAGGTTAAATTAACTGATGTGACAGAAGAAACAGCAATATTAAGCCTCATTGGACCCCAAAGTCATGCTGTTATCGAAAAATTGGGGGCTGGTGATTTAATTGGTCAACCAAATGGTAATCACATTTTGGTTGGTGGGGTGATAGTTGCGGTGGGTAGCGGCTTGGCTGCACCCGGATATACACTGATTTTACCCCGCGCTGAAAAACAAACATGGTGGGAGAAAATACGGTCATTGGGGGCTGTGGAATTGGGCGATCGCAATTGGGAAATGTTACGAATATTACAAGGTCGTCCCGCTCCCGACTCGGAACTCACGGATGATTATAACCCCTTGGAAGTGGGCTTATGGCAGGCAGTTTCCTTTAATAAAGGTTGTTATATCGGTCAAGAAACCATTGCCAGACTTAATACATACAAAGGTGTAAAACAATACCTTTGGGGAATTCGTCTTAGTGCTGGGGCTGAACCAGGAACAGTAATCACCATTGGCGAAGAAAAAGTAGGTAAACTCACTAGCCATACAACCACTCCTGATGGTCATTTTGGACTAGGTTACATCAGGAGTAAAGCTGGTGGAGTTGGCTTAAAAGTGCAAGTTGGAGAAGCAGCAGGAGAAATAATTGCTATTCCCTTTGTCTCCCACGAATATCCATAAATTCATGTCTATACTGCAAACGGTTCATAGTTTAACCAAATATGAAACCCCTCTGGTAAACCTCTCCCCGCAACGGGGAGAGGCTTTGAACCTTGTTCTTTGTATGAGAAAAAAGTCCAGCTTCTAGCCGTTTTGAGTATAATTGTCCATTACCCATTTCCCCTACCTGGACACAATTCATCTATCCAAGAAGGCAAAATATTGCTATGAGTAGATGAAATCCGGGTAATATTTGGGCTGGGAAATCCCGTGGTTATCAATCGTTTATCTATTTGTTCCCTTCCCAATCCTAGAGGCAGCTTAACTGAAGAATGGTCATGAATTGGTGTAGCAACTGCAATCACAGAAATGCCTGTAGTCATTTTTAATAACACCTGTTTATGTTCTTTGGGTACAGGTGAATCTGTCAGGACTATATGAGCCGGAGAGGTACTAACAATCTCATTTTTGGCGGTAGAATGCTGGGATTTTAATAAGTTTAGCTCCTGTTCAGGATTGAAGTGTAAACACAAAGCTACAATTATCTGATCAGGATCATTGTTTAAATCCAAAATGAAAGGGAGAATTTTTTTTAACTCTGGTTCTAAAGTAGATAAAGTCGCTAAGATGTAACCAGAAGAAGGTCGGCGAATACCATAATAATCTTTCCATATCCGCATTTTCACTAGCCAAGAACGATTTTGTTCGTAATAAATTAGCCACTTCTTTTTTAATGATTGACGTAAATGCTGAATATCCATTCATTCCCTCACTTCTTACTGTACCAAATTACAGCATTTATATATTTTCAGTGATCTTTATCCCTGGGGATGAAACCGATAATAAAGCATTTTCTTCACTCTTTTACCACCTAATAAATGTTGTTCCACCAATCTGGGTACTTCTTCGGGTAACACCCGACAATACCAAACCATTTCGGGTAAAACTAGCACCATTGGACCATTACCGCATTGACCTAAGCAGCCACTAGATGTAACTGTCACATTAGGTATAGGTAAATCGTGTAAAGCTGCTAAAACTTCCTTTGCACCTTGTTTTCTACAAGTACGATGTTGACATACTTTTACAGAAATCAGAAGAGGCTGTTCCTGGGTTTGGATATTTGATATTAATTCATTCATCGCCTTTTTGACTATAAACGCCAGTTATTTAGTAAGTAGGTTAGCATTGAAAATCGTCGTTATGGCAAGGCAAGAGGCACTCATGCAAGAGTGAAGAGGGTTTGGGCGATTTTACTTTGCTTTACACAAATTGGTTTTATTGTGTTCACCTACTTATTAGTGAATAACCCAAATCTTGAATTCTTTGATAATGAGATAAATTACCTGTAACTAAGGTAAGATTATGACTAATAGCAATAGCAGCAATCATGCAATCAGGATAACCAATCCTCTTTCCTGTTATTTCTAAATCAGCATAAATTTTTCCGGCTAATACAGAAGCTGTTAAATTAAAAGATAATATTTCCTGTGAAATTAGGATGTTTAAAAATTGCTGAAGACGTTCTTTTTGCTGACGTTTCTGCCATCCTTCGACAATTTCCATAACTGTAATTGCAGAAATTGTATATTTCTCAAACTGGCTTAAGTAAATATCGGCTTTGGCAATAATCTGAGGATTTGCCCGTTTAATAATTTCTGAAAGAATATCAGTATCAAGTAGGGATTTCTCTACTTTATTCATTTTATCAACTATATCCTCTTTTTTCCATTGCCTCAACGACAATTTCATCAACGATTTCTGGAACATCCGCATATAATCCCATTAAGGGATCTTTCTTTTCCTGAATTTCTGCTAAACGTTCAATTACTTGAGTAATCAATTCTGATAACGTTGACTGATTGACTATTGCAATAGTTTTTGCCCGTTCAAAAGTCAGTCTATCTAATTCAAGTTCTATTTTTTCCATGATGGATTTACCCCTTAGTTAGGAAAACGGACAACGGTAATAATTCTGATTATATCATTTCGATCAGTAATAACTGTTGACCGTTCCCTGTTTTTACCCGCTAGTAACTTTTTTATCCAGACGTTCAGCCAGCCATAATTTAATAATAGAATCAGAAGTAACACCCAAACCCTTAGAGGTTGTTTGAAAACTTTTTCGTGTGGGATCTGACACCCGCAGATCCCCCTAAATCCCCCTTTCCAAGGGGGACTTTGAGGAATTTAGCCCCCCTTTGTAAGGGGGGTTGGGGGGATCTCGATTAATTCTGATACTTTTCAAACATCCTCTTAGCTTCATGTTCTAAAGCTGCAATCATCCAAATTGGGAAATCAATATTAATTCGTTTTTGTTCATTACCAGGAAAACCGTCACCACCATCATCAACTAAGCAAAAACAGCCACCAAAACCGGAATTACCTCCTCGTCCTTCCTTGCCTTAAAAATAGGCTAAATCGCCACTATCATACTATATGTTGTATATGTGGCGATCGCTAAAAAATCCTAACTGATCACTAAGAGACTTCCAAATAAAAAAATGTCCCAAAACTGATGCAGAAATTCTCTCTCTGTGTACTCTGTGCCTCTGTGGTTCGTTTCTTAGGATAATTTATTTCTTGGAAGTCTCTAATCCTTTACTGGCTAACCATGCACTATTAAATATTCGTGACTGATAGCGAGAACCACTGTCACACAAAATAGTCACAATAGTATGTCCTGGACCCAATTGTTTAGCTAAAGCCACAGCCGCACCGACATTAATTCCTGTTGAACCACCCATTAATAAACCATCTTTTCTTAATAGTTGATAAACAACACGCAAGGCTTCAGAATCATCAATTTGGATGGCATCATCAATGGGTGCGCCTTCCATATTAGCAGTAATCCGACTATTCCCAATACCTTCAGTAATAGAATTACCTTCGATTTTGATTTCCCCAGTTTTGATATAGCTATATAGTCCACTACCTAAAGGGTCAGCCACCACACATTTAACGCCCGGATTTTGTTCTTTCAGGTACATTGCCACACCAGCATAAGTACCACCCGTACCAGTTGCCGCTACCCAGCCATCTATTTTACCATGAGTCTGTTGCCAAATCTCTCTACCTGTGGTTTCATAATGGGCAATACGATTGGCTAAATTATCAAATTGATTAGCCCAAATGGCGTTTTCCATTTCTGCCGCAATTCTACCAGATAGTTTGACGTAATTATTCGGATCTTTGTAAGGTACAGCAGGAACAGGACGAACTTCCGCACCCAGGGTAGTTAAAGCATCTATTTTTTCTTGGGATTGGGTATTGGGAATAAAAATCAAGCATTTATAGCCTTTGACATTGCAGATATGTGCCAGCCCAATTCCCGTATTTCCCGCTGTTCCTTCTACTACTGTACCACCGGGTTTGAGGAGTCCTTTTTTTTCTGCATCTTCGATAATATACAGCGCAGCCCGATCTTTGACAGAACCACCAGGGTTCAAAAATTCGGCTTTAGCCAATATTTCACAACCTGTTTCTTCACTAAAACTGTTTAAACGAATTAATGGGGTGTTACCAATTGTACCAACAAATCCATTTTTGATATCCATTTTGCATCTACCTGAGTTTTTCCCGATCTGCTTGCAGCAGCGCTTCGCTATCAAATTTTGACATTTCTAGCCATTTTTATGTGAATGAACCAAATCTTGATTTTGTTTCCCGCAAAGTCGCTAAGAGGGTGTTTGAAAAGTCATGATTGCTGTATCAAATATTTTACCCCTCCCTAACCCTCCCCTTATAAAGGCTACGGTGTACACACAAGTAATCCTGGCAGAGGTTTCAGCCTTTTTTCATCCAGGAATTTAAGCTTCACGACCGCATAATTTCATTGTGCCGATTTCTGATCCTTTCTGGACTACCTGTAGGAATTGCAGCAATTAGTTTTTGGGTGTATTCTTCTTTGGGGTGGAGATAAATACTTTCAGATGTCCCTGACTCCACTATTTTCCCTTGATTCATCACCAAAATGCGATCGCTCAAAAATTTGACTACACTTAAATCATGGGAAATAAAAATGTAAGTTAGTTGAAAATCCGCTTGTAATTCTTTCAATAAATTCAAAACTTGCGCTTGCACAGACACATCCAAAGCTGAAACAGATTCATCACAAATAATAAACTTAGGATTTAAAGCCAAAGCGCGAGCAATACAAACCCGTTGACGCTGACCACCAGAAAATTGATGAGGATATTTTTTCATATCACCCGCACTTAAACCCACCCGTTCCAACAATTCCACCACCCTAGCTTGTCGCTGTTGTTTCGACTTCCCTACCCCATGAATCAACAGAGGTTCTACAATCGCTTCCCCAATTTTCATCCGGGGATTGAGGGAACTAAAAGGATTTTGGAAAATAATCTGCATTTCTCGTCGTAAATGCTGCAAAGTTTTCCCAGTCAAGTGCGTAATATCCTGTCCATTAAATAATATTTTACCGCTCATCGGTTCGACTAATCGCAGCAAGGTTCTTCCTAAAGTAGTTTTACCGCAACCAGATTCTCCCACCAATCCCAAAGTTTCTCCCGGAAAAACATCAAAGGAAACCCCATTTACAGCCTTATGGTAACGTTTTGTACTGCCGAATACTCCCCGGACTGGAAAACCGACTTCCAAGTTACTAACGGTCAACAGCGGTAGTTGTGAACGAATATTTGCTAATCTGGCGTTCATCTCTTCCCCAGTAATTTCCGCTGGTTGTGCAGGTTCTTTAGTCTGAATTGTCACTTTTCCAAATTCATCTTCTGTCACATTCATGTAGTCAGAAACAGTCAGTAGTTTGTGGGGACGACGATTCAGACTAGGACGACAAGCTACAAGTCCTTTAGTATAAGGATGTTGGGGGTTATTAAAAATTTGTGTTGCTGCACCATATTCAACAATTTTACCTTTATACATTACCGCTACTTGGTCAGTAATTTCCGAAATTAAACCCAAGTCATGGCTAATAAAAATCATTGCCATATTGCGACTTTGTTGCAGTTCATATAACAATGCTAGAATTGTCGCTTGCACAGTTACATCTAAAGCTGTGGTTGGTTCATCAGCAATTAATACAGATGGATTACAGGAAATAGCCATTGCAATCATGATTCGTTGCAATTGTCCTCCAGATAGCTGATGAGGATATCTTTCCAACATAGCTTCTTTGTGTTCTTTCACCAACTGTGCCAATTTAAAACTACCGGGTGCTGACAAATCATGATCAAGATACTGTTCCTCAATTTGTTCATCACTAGGTAAAAGTTTAACTTCTTGCAACCCGGCGATCGCAATTCTTTTTGCTTCAGTTGCATTCACATTTTGATGGCGTATAATAGCTTCTTGCAGCTGAAACCCGATACTATAAACCGGATTTAAAGAACTCATTGGTTCTTGAAAAATCATCGCAATATCACCACCTCGATAAAGCTGCATTTCGTCAGGTGATAATGCTAATAAATCCAACGGTTGTCCACTTGTCCGAGAAAATAAAATTTCCCCTCCACTCACTTTTCCCGGATATTGCAACAAACCCATAATTGCTAAAGCCGTAACTGACTTTCCACTTCCCGACTCTCCCACTATTCCTAAAGTCTCACCCTGATGTAGCTGAAAGCTAATATCATCAATAGCTTTTACTTTACTGCTATCACTGATAAATTCAACTTGTAGATTGCGAACCCCTAAAACTATTTCTTTCATAACACCAATTACCAATTACCAATTTACAACTTCCGCAAAACATCTGGTAGCAATTGTCCTGGAAGTTTAGACAAAGCTAAATTTTGTCCTTGAATTCCTAACTCATTGTGAAAAGTACGAATTGTGTTAACAATATAACCGATTGTTGTTTGATAGTTTTCTGTTTTTCTATCAAATCCACTGAGCGCGTGTAAATGATTTTCTAAAGCAGCTTCTAAATGTTGAGACAGTGTTTTTTTGTCACCATTAAAAGATAAATTTGTCACTAAATCATGATGAGCTAATGCTAAATTATTGTGTGTCACATATAAATCAAAATTTAAAGGCAGATTACTAAATGAGTGAGCTATATTCACAGTTTCTTCATAGGCATTAATACATAATTTTATGAGCTTTTGTTGATCTTCCTTTGTTGTTTGCGGCTGATTTGCTAAATGCCAGTAAGCGATACCCAGATTATTTTGAGTAGCAGCATAGGCTTGGGGAACATCAGCAGATGTCCGATATTTTAGTGCTTCATTATAAACCTGAATTGCTAACTGGAGATTTTCTACTGGTTGTTCATACTGGGAAAGATTCCAATAAGCAGTACCAATATTATTTTGAATCATGCCATATTTTAGGGGTTCATCTGTCGGTTGATAGTGAATAACTGCTAATTTATAAGCAGCGATCGCCCTTGTCAAATGTTCCACAGGCTGATTATACTGTCCTAGATGCCAGTAAGCTGTACCTAAATTATTCTGACAAGCAGCATATTTTAAAGGTTCTATATCCTCCTGTCGGTAACGCAACGCCTCATCATAAGCCACAACCGCAAAACTCCAGTTTTCCACCGCGTCAGCAAACCTAGCTAAATCACCATAGGCAGTACCAAGGTTATTTTGAATACGAGTATAAGTTTCCGGCTGAGTATCACCTGTAATCAACTTGAGTGCTAACTTATAAAAATCTATCCCTTGCTGAATATAAATCTTTGCTTCTTCAGAATTATCGGGGATACGGTGCAACATCCAGTAAAGAGTCCCCAAATCATTCAAAACATCTGGAAGTTGTGGAGAACTTTCATCATAACTAACAGCCTCCTGATAAGCTAGAATTGCTATCATTAGATTTTCCGCCGTTGCTTTTCCTTCCTCAATCTGCAACCGATAGAAATTACCAAGATTCTGATAAGCTATCCCTAACTCTTCCTCCTTAGCCTTTTGAATATGTAACTGTTCAATTTCTCCAAGTATTTGTTGAATTTGATCACTATTATCAGCAGTTATTGTTTCCTTAATTAATCCTTGCAACTCCTGATTAATATGAGATAAGGCAAGTTCGCGCTGATTATTCGTAATTTGAGGAGATGGAACAGGAGATTTTTCTGGTATTTCTGTGCTTAAATATGTAGTTGTTGTTAAAGGTAAATCAGGTTTATTTGTGGCTTTAATGTCTGGAGAAATTTTTTCCTCATTCACAATTAAATTATCTAAATTTTCTCGTTCTAAACTACGGGAGTCAGCCACAACCTCTGAATAACCCCTATTATCTATAGTTGGTGTCGGTTCTCCCTCAAATACAAATACACCCGTGCGACAATGCCAAAATTTGGGTGCTGATTGCTGAATTGCCGACAACCAAGGACGAGAAACCCAAAATAACAAACTAGATTCTAAAAAGCGACTAGATTTATAACCAGATAAATGTTGTTCACTTAAATGGAGATAATTCAAAAATAAACGTTGGACTGCAACTGGTTCTTTAGTCAGCATTTCCACCCCCACAATCTGAAATCCTGGAATTGGTAAAGGACGACCAGGATTCTCTGTTGAACCTCCAACCAGTGGAGGTGGGTAATTAGCTAACCATTGGTTAATTTGCGCGATGGGATTAGGATCACTGAGATTTAATCGTATTGTCACCAATCGTGGATAGGCTGGTGTGCTAAAGTCTCCCACATTATCTCGTTGATATAAAACCTTGCCCACTGGATAAGCAAGGGTCGAGTGTAAACGTGCTGCTATCCGGTTTCTTAAGTGTAAATCATCACATATAGCAAATAAAATTTGTCTACGTAAACCCAGACTCAGAGCAAGTTTTAGGCGTTGATATACTTGCCGATTCAAACCAGTGTTTTCTGTGTGGACAGTTTCATTCACGCTTGTATTTAGTTGGGTTTTACCCCTTGTTTCTGTATACATCCCGACTGAATAAATTAAATATTAATGTCACATCTCATAATTTGGATTTTCACGGAGATGCTCTCTTTGTCAGGATGAATCAAGTTTTACGGGCTAGAATATCAAAAAAAAAGACTATAATTATACTTGTATTTTGCCATTCTAGCAAAAAATCAGGCTCTTGATCAAAATAAGAACCTGAAATCAGAAAAGGCGATTAAAGGGCAGTTTTTCAATTAGCTAACATTAGAGACAGTGAAAGCGACAAAAATTACCCCTCCAATTAAAAGCACCGCTGCAATTCCTAAGATAATATAAGTACGCTTTTGGGAGTTTGTTGGTGGTTCAGCTTGATAAAGCTTGGGTTCTTTAGCAAAGTTATTGAGAAGACCACCCTCTTCGTTTGTGTAAGGCATGAAGTGATTCCTTATTATCTTTCTTTACTTAATGTTAAATAAATTTTACAGCACTCTCATAAAAATAAAAAAATAATTAGAGACTTCCAAATAAAAAAATGTCCCAAAACTGATGCAGAAATTCTCTCTCTGTGTACTCTGTGCCTCTGTGGTTCGTTTCTTAGGATAATTTATTTCTTGGAAGTCTCTTACATGAATCTACATTCCTGGTATTTTGATTTATCTCTTTTCACTTTTGGTAGACATAAAAAAGACAAAATTAAGAGGATGTTTGAAAAGTGGTATCCCGTAATTTTTATCACATTGTTACCCCCCCTTTCCCCTTATGAAGGGAAACAAGAAAAATCCAGTTCCCTCCCCTTCCATCGGCCACGGTGTACACACAAGTTATCTAATCACCATTATTCCTCAAATTACCCCTCCCTAACCCTCCCCTTTGCAAGGGGAGGGAACTAATTTTTCCTTAATCCCCCCTTGATAAGGGGGGATTAAGGGGGGTAATTTAACTTGTGTGACACCGTAGCCTTTGAGGAGAGGGCTAGGGAAGGGGGGGTTAGGTTTCTGAAGATTATCGGTTCATATAATACTTTTCAAACACCCTTGAGAGGATAACAAAACTAACCTGTAATCGTTCCCGTCAAAGGAGAACTAGCACTAGCGTAATTCTTCATGGGCATTCTGCCGGCTAAGTAAGCCATGCGACCGGCTACTGTTGCCAAATTCATCGCATAAGCCATTGCTGGAGCATTCTCAGCCAGGGCGATCGCACTATTAATTAATAACGCATCCGCCCCCAATTCCATCGCCTCAGCAGCCTCAGAGGGCGCACCGATGCCAGCATCTACCACTACCGGAATATTGGCATTTTCAATAATAATCTGAATATTGGCGGTAGTTTTTAGCCCTTGTCCCGAACCAATGGGGGCAGCTAAAGGCATGACTGTGGCACAACCTACTTCTTCTAACCGCTTGGCTAACATAGGATCAGCATTAATATAAGGCAATACAGCAAAACCTTCTTTTACCAACTGTTCCGCGGCTTGCAAAGTGCCAATGGGATCAGGTAGTAAATACTTGGCATCAGGTATAACTTCCAACTTGACAAAATTATTATCTTCCTGTCCTAATAACTTAGCCATTTCTCGTCCCAACCGTGCCACCCGAATAGCTTCCTCCGCAGTTTGACAGCCAGCAGTATTGGGTAACATCCAGATTTTACTCCAATCCAAGGCTTCGGCTAAACCTTCATGTCCTGGGGCGTTAGTTTGTACCCGTCGCACAGCCACCGTGACAATTTGACAACCGCTTGCAGTGACACTTTGCTGCATTTCTTGGATATTACGATATTTACCTGTTCCCGTCATTAACCGAGATTTAAAGCTTTTTCCCGCAATAATTAATGGTGAATCGGGAACAATTAAATCTGATATTTCTGGGTTACGGTGTCCGTTAGTAGCAGGAGTTGCGTGAATTAACATCGGTGTAGTAGTAGATGACACAGTAGAAAAGCGAGAATAATGAAAATTAGCTAAAAGAGGATCTGCTTTTTGTTCACAAATCAAATCAGCAATTAATGTGGCTGTAATTGGTGCAAGTAAAATCCCATTGCGGTGATGACCAGTCGCAAAAGTTAAATTATCACAATCACTATGACCCAAAATAGGTAATTCATCGGGGGTAGCGGGACGAAATCCCCACCACAGTTCTTGAATAGGATAATTTTCTAATTGCGGATATAGGCGAATGGCTGATTGTAGTAAATTTTGAATTCCCCCAGGGGTATTATCGGCAGTAAATCCTACATCTTCACTAGTTGCACCAATAATGATAGAGCGATTCCTTCGAGGAACAATGTAAATATTTTCACCAAATAACACCCTAGTTAAGGGTAATTCAGTCAGAAAATCTGGGACTCGCAAACTCAGCATTTGTCCTTTGCGGGGACGCACTGGTAAAGGTAACAACTGATTTACCCAAGCACCGGCAGTTAAAAGATAATGGTCAGCGCGAAATAAACCAGTATTAGTTTGTACACCAATAACTTTTCCCTGTTGTTGAGAAATCGCCGCCACTGTAATTCCATCTTGGAAGACAACACCCAAAGAGTCAGCCGCAGTCCGCAGAACTTTAATTAACGCCCGGTTATCAACTTGCCCATCTTCAGGATACCACCACCCCCCCACCACATCTGCACCCAAACCTGGTTGATATTGGTTAATAGCATCTTGATCTAACCAGTAAGCGGTTTTGTCTCCTGTGTCTTTAGGTTGTTGATAAACTGGTGCGAGGATACCACAAGACCAATAGCCTGTATTGTTTAAATCTTTTCCCGTAGTTAATTCTGCTAGTTTTTGTGTCCAGTCTAAATATAAATTACGCGATCGCCTACATAAATCCAACATTGCCTCATTAGGAATATTTTCCGCATCAGGAGCTAACATTCCCGCTGCGGCATGGCTGGCTGCCGCAGTAAAATCACGGCAAAGTACAGTTACATTTGCACCCCGTAATCGCAGTTCAACACCGCAAGCCAACCCAATAATACCACCACCAATAATTAAAACATCATTAGTCATTAGTCAGTAGGGGCGCAGGGCCTGCGCCCAATCATTAGTCATCAGTAAATAACTAATAACTCATAAATGGCTCACAAGGGGCGCGAAAATTGGTCATTGGTCACGGGAATTTTAGATTTTAGATTTTAGATGCCAAAAATTTGGTATAACTCCCCGTCCTTGAGGACGGAAAAATACTCGCTGCGTTGCGTACGCTTCGCTAACGTCAATCCCAAATCGTTCGACTGAGCGAAGTCGAAGTCCAAAATCGTCAATCCCAAATCGAGTGACCTTTGACTTAATTTTTCCCTAATTACCACAAAGCGCGAATTGGTTCTTTCTTCTGACCTTCATTACCACTAGCACTTGAGTTACTCTGTGTAGTGGCAGTTTCATTGGTAGAACTGGAACTGTCATTACTACCACTTGTTTCTTGAGTAGTATTAGAAGAATTGTTAGTAGTCTCCGTAGAAAAATTACCTTGAGCTACACTAGTACGGCGGCTTTCACTGGCAGAATTACTTCCGCTAGAAGTTTCTGACTCATTACCACTAATATTTTCTGAATCCTTCCCATTGGCAGCACTATTAACATTAATATTAGCCGGGAGAACACTAGATGCTTTCCGTCCTTGAGGAACATTAGCAGTTTGTTGTCCGCCCATAGGAAAATTAATCCCCAGTAACGTACCTAGCAAAATTGCTACGCCGCCAGCCATTAAAATCAAGGGTGTCCATCTACCCATCTTGTTTCTCTCCTTGTAAACCTTCTGGTGTCCAAACTAATTGAGAACCTTGATCCCAAAACCCATGAAAAGAATTTTAGATTTTAGATTTTAGATTTTAGATTTTAGATTACAAAAATTTGGTACAATCCCCGTCCTTGAGGGTGGAGTCAATCCCAAATCGTTCGACTGAGCGAAGTCGAAGTCCAAAATCGTCAATCCCAAATCAAGTGACAAGCTAAACCCAAGCAACTTGCAGGAAAGTTGGCAAGAAGGGAACGTCGTGTTCACTTACGCCAATTTGCTGCGGCTACTCACCTTCTACCTTAACCGCATAAGTACCATAAGTGCCAATGCCTCTACTCAGATTTAACAGGATTTTGGGTTGTATTCCCCTGGGTTGTCTTTTGCATTAAAACAGCCTAGTACCGCAAAGCGGAAGTCAAAAGTCAAAAGTCAAAAGTCAAAGGTAATATTGAGCAAGCTTTTTGGCGATTGAGAATGGTTATTTACGCAGTGCTGTACTAGAATTGAGTTATTAACAATAGTCATTAAATCCTCACCCTATAGAAGTTTTCGCAGCTTCTACGATACATATAGTGGTCAGGTAGACTGTGTTAGCTTATGGATTGGTACTGCCAACACTTTCAGAGGAAAACAGGAAAAAAATGTTAGCCATTGTTAGCATTTTTTTATCGGCATATTGAAATTACCGAAATAGCGTTTTGTAGTATGTTGGCATATCGCCGCAAAGTTGTCTCTTAGGTGTAAGTGTTGAAGCAAAGGTTCACCAAATTTTTATGACCAAAACTCCCTCAAATCAACTTTGGCTCTACGACACTACTCTCCGCGACGGGACTCAACGGGAAGGATTGTCAGTGTCCATAGAAGATAAGTTACGCATTGCTCACAAACTTGATGAATTAGGTATTCCTTTCATTGAAGGTGGTTGGCCGGGAGCAAATCCCAAAGATGTCCAATTTTTCTGGCAACTTCGAGAAAATCCCCTCAAACAAGCAGAAGTTGTCCCCTTTTGTTCCACCCGTCGTCCTCATACCAAAGCCGGAGATGAACCCATGCTGCAAGGGATTTTGGCAGCAGGAACGCGCTGGGTGACAATTTTCGGTAAATCCTGGGATTTGCACGTTACAACCGGACTCAAGACCAGCCTAGAGGAAAATCTAGCAATGATTGGTGATACCATCGAGTATCTCCGTTCTCAAGGACGACGGGTAATTTACGATGCTGAACACTGGTTTGATGGTTATAAGCAAAATCCTGATTATGCTCTACAGACGCTCAAAGCAGCAGTCACAGCAGGTGCAGAATGGTTAGTTTTATGTGATACCAATGGGGGGACTTTACCTCATGAAGTTTCGCAAATTGTGGAAGATGTTGTCAAGGGGACTGGGGACTGGGGACTGGGGACTGGGAATGAGGAAAAAACTCTTACCCAATCACCAATCACCAATCACCAATTACCACTTCCCAAAATCGGCATACATACCCATAATGATTCAGAAATGGCGGTTGCTAATGCCTTAGCAGCAGTTATGGCTGGAGCTAAGATGGTACAAGGAACAATTAACGGTTATGGGGAACGTTGCGGGAATGCAAATCTGTGTTCTGTGATTCCCAATTTACAACTAAAATTGGGTTATAGTTGTATCGGTGAACACCAGCTAAATCAACTTACAGAAGCTAGTCGGTTTGTGAGCGAGGTTGTTAATCTCGCACCTGACGAACACGCACCTTTTGTTGGACTTTCAGCTTTTGCTCATAAGGGTGGGATTCATGTCTCTGCGGTGGAACGTAATCCTTTAACCTATGAACATATTCAACCAGAATTGGTAGGAAATCAACGCCGTATTGTCATTTCTGAACAGTCTGGTTTAAGTAATGTCTTAGCTAAAGCTAAAACTTGTGGGATTGAATTAGATAAAGATCATCCTCAAGCTAGACAAATTCTCCAACGCATGAAGGAATTGGAGAGTGAAGGCTATCAATTTGAAGCCGCAGAGGCTAGTTTTATTCTTTTGATGTATGAGGCTTTATCATGTCGTCAACAGTTTTTTGAAGTTCAAGGTTTTCAGGTTCATTGTGATTTAGTAGAGGTGAAAGAAACTACTAATTCTTTAGCGACTGTTAAAGTAGCTGTTAATGGTAAAAATATTCTAGAAGCCGCAGAAGGTAATGGACCAGTGGCGGCTTTAGATGCGGCTTTGCGTAAGGCTTTAGTGAATTTTTATCCTCAAATTGCCGATTTTGAGTTGACTGATTATAAGGTGAGAATTCTTAACGGAAATACGGGAACATCTGCCAAAACTCGTGCCTTAGTAGAATCGGGTAATGGTCAACAACGGTGGACTACTGTAGGAGTTTCTAGTAATATTTTGGAGGCTTCTTATCAAGCTGTGGTTGAGGGTTTAGAATATGGATTATTGCTGCATTTCCAAGCTGAAAAGACGTTGAAAGTTTAGGAGTTGATAAATTTTGGTAGGGATGTCTAATGTCTCTACCTAATTACAGCGATTTCCAATCTTATGAGGTACATCTTAGAGGTTGTTTGAAAACTTTTTCGTGTGGGATCTGACACCCGCAGATCCCCCTAAATCCCCCTTGAAAAGGGGGACTTTGAGGAATTTAGCCCCCCTTTGTAAGGGGGGTTGGGGGGATCTCGATTAATTCTGATACTTTTCAAACATCCTCTTAGCCCCCTCATCGCTTGCGGGGAGGGGGTTGGGGGTGGGGTTCTTGTTCCGGGTTTGATGACAATTTGCTGTAAGAGGTTGTTTGAAAAGTATTAGATGAAACCGATAATCTCCAGAAACCTAACAGTAGGTATCAATTCTGTCTTTCCTCTTCCCTGACCACACAAGTAAATTCACAGAATCAAACCGGATTCCTATATTTTTATAATATTGAGGAAATTAAATAATGTTCAAAGTATTTGGAGACCGGGGTGGCACGTTTACAGATATAGTTGCTGTCACTAATAATCAAACAATAATCAACAGACTTTCAAAACATCAAGAACGGTTTTTAATCGTTCCTCTCCCTAATCAAGAATGGATAATAGTCTATAAATTACTCTCAGAAAATCCCGAACAATATCAAGATGCAGTAATTCAAGGTATTCGGGATATTTTGGGTATTTCCAACCAAAAACCTATTCCTAGTGAAGCCATAGAAATAGTCAAAATGGGGACAACAGTAGCCACAAATGCCCTGTTAGAAAGAAAAGGAAATCGGGTAGTTCTAGCTATTACTAAAGGCTTTAAAGATGCGTTGAGAATTGGTTATCAAAATCGTCCAAATATCTTTGCTAGACAGATAATTTTACCCACCATGCTGTATGAGCAGGTAATTGAAATAGAAGAACGTTATGATGCTCATGGCACGGAATTAATAGCCGTAAATATTGAACAAACTAAAAATGGCTTACAAGCAGCTTATGACACAGGAATTCGCAGTTGTGCCATTGTTTTCATGCACAGCGATCGCTATCCATACCACGAACAACAAGTAGCACAAATAGCTCAAGAAATCGGCTTTACACAAATCTCCATATCCCATCAAGTTAGTCCATTAATGAAATTAGTTAGTCGAGGAGATACAACTGTTGTAGATGCTTATTTAACTCCGATTTTGCGGCACTACATTAACCAAGTAGCTAGTCAACTACCTGGAGTTAAATTAATGTTTATGAAATCTGATGGCGGCTTAACCGACGCACAACAATTTCAAGGAAAAGATAGTATTTTAAGTGGACCGGCTGGTGGTATTGTCGGTGCAGTTCAAACCAGTAAAAGAGCAGGTTTTGAATTAGTAATTACCTTTGATATGGGCGGAACAAGTACAGACGTTGCCCACTTTAAAGGAGAATATGAACGCCAATTAGACTCAGAAATTGCAGGTGCGCGGATGCGAGTTCCCGTATTAGCAATTAACACTATTGCGGCTGGAGGCAGTTCAATTTTATATTTTGATGGTTCTAGTTATCGTGTTGGACCCCAATCTGCGGGTGCAAATCCAGGACCAGCTTGTTACCGACGTGGAGGACAATTAACCGTCACAGATGCTAACGTCATGTTAGGAAAAATTCACCCTCAATATTTCCCCTCTGTATTTGGCATTGCAGGCAATTTACCCTTAGATAAAGATATCGTCAAAAAACAATTTATCCAACTCTCCCAGGCGATTGTAGCCGCCACAGGCAACACTTCTACACCCGAACAAGTAGCAGCCGGATTTATAGCGATCGCTGTGGAAAATATGGCAAATGCCATTAAAAAAATCAGTTTACAAAAAGGTTATGATGTCAGCGAATATGTCCTTTGTTGTTTTGGTGGTGCAGGTGGACAAGTTGCTTGTTTAATTGCCGATACTTTAGGCATGAAAAAGATATTTCTTCACCCCTACGCAGGAGTTCTTTCTGCTTATGGCATGGGATTAGCTGACATTCGCTCAATTAAAGAAACAGGCGTAGAAAAACCTTTGAATCAAACATTAATTCCGCAATTACAGCAATTGATGTTATCCTTAGAAACCCAAGCAAAAACTACTATTAACTCCGATGAAACAAGTAGAGAAAAAATAGTCCAAAAAATTAACTTAAAATATGATGGGACTAACTCTACATTAAACATTAATTTTGCTGATGATCTGGCATTAATGAGAAAAGAATTTGAAACTGAACATAAAAATAGATATGGTTTTATTCAAACCGAGAAAACCTTAATTGTCGAATCAGTCTCAGTAGAAGTAATTCAAAAAATGGACACTCCTGAAGAACCATTAATTACTCGTAATCGTCCTTTTGATCAAAATCCCACACCTGTGGAAATAGTAAAAATGTTTACGGCTGATAAATGGCATGATACTCCTGTTTATTACCGGGATAATTTACAACCAGAAGATATTATTATCGGACCTGCTATCATTGTCGAAAAAATCAGCACAATTGTCGTTGAACCTCACTGGGAAGCAACATTAACGAAACAAAATCACTTAATTTTACAACGCCATTTTTCGTAGGTTGGGTTGAGCCTTTGCGAAACCCAACATTTCCAAAGAAAATAAGATTTTCAGAATATTTGAACGCAGATAAACGCAGATAAACACAGATAAGACCTTGAATGGATTAATTATCAATTGGTAATTAATGTTAGAATAAACAAATAACTACTTGGTATCATATCATGATGATTACTCAAGAAATAGCATCTGAAAAAATCATCTCTCCAGATGTTATTTTTCCTCCCAGTGACCTATATAGTGATGAACCTCCCGTGGAAACAGAACTACACCTACGACAAATAATCCTACTTTTCAAATGTTTGGAATGGTTATGGAAAGACAGAACTGATTTCTATGCTGCGGGAAATCTGAGTATTTATTATAGTCCACATCAGAAGAAAACAGAAAATTTTCGTGGGCCTGATTTTTTTGTAGTATTAGGAACTGACAGAAAAACTCGTAAAAGTTGGGTAGTGTGGGAAGAAAACGGTAAATATCCTCATGTAATTGTCGAAATTCTCTCACCAACAACAGCCAAAATAGATAGAGAATCAAAAAAAGAACTTTATCAAGAAACTTTCCGCACACCTGACTATTTTTGGTTTGATCCTTATACATTAGAATTTGCAGGATTTCATATCACAGACGGAAAATATCAACCTATAAAAGCCACCGAAAAAGGGCATTTATGGAGTCAACAATTAGGTTTATATTTAGGAATTCATGAAGGTTTATTGCGTTATTTCACATCAGAAGGCAATTTAGTCCCCACACCTGAAGAAACCGCAGAACAGGAAGCAAGAAAAGCAGAACGTTTGGCCACAAAACTGCGGGAATTAAATATAGATCCAGATACAATTTAATAAAAAATGTAGGTTGGGTTGACGCAAGGAAACCCAACATATTGTTTATCTTGAAATTAATTAAGTGAAAAAATGTATACCATATCTCAACCAGATCCCATTCGTTTAGAAATATTCAAAAACCTCTATCAATTCATCGCCGAACAAATGGGAATTGTGCTGCAAAATACCGCAACATCAGTTAATATTAAAGAACGGCTAGATTTTTCCTGTGCTATTTTTGATGCTTCCGGTTTATTAGTTGCAAATGCACCTCATATTCCTGTACATTTAGGCTCAATGAGTGAAAGTGTCCGCAGTTTAATTAATGATCGAGGTGACACTATCAAACCGGGAAATGTTTATTTATCCAATAACCCCTATAACGGGGGAACACATTTACCTGATGTCACAGCCATTACCCCAATTTTTGATGGAGAAAAAACACAAATTATCTTTTATGTTGCTTCTCGTGGACATCAAGCAGATATAGGTGGTATTACTCCTGGTTCTATACCTCCTCACAGTACCACAGTAGCAGAAGAAGGAATTATATTTGATAATTTTCTCTTAGTTGAACAGGGAGACTTTCAAGAAACAGCCGTGAGAAATTATCTCTTAAATCATCTCTATCCTAGTCGAAATCCTGACCAAAACATTGCCGATTTTAAAGCTCAAATAGCTGCTAATGAAAGGGGAGTCCAAGAACTTGGTAAAATGGTCAATCAATATGGACTAACAACAGTACAAACTTATATGCAGTTTGTCCAAAATAATGCTGAAGAATCCGTCAGACGAGCAATTGATGTTTTGAAAGATGGTGCATTTATTTATGAAATGGATAGTGGTGCAAAAATTCAGGTTGCAGTGACAATTAACCGAGAAAATCGGAGTGCTAAAATTGATTTTACGGGAACATCTGCACAACTAAATAGTAATTTTAATGCCCCCAAATCCGTAACACAAGCAGCAGTTTTGTATGTGTTCCGTACTTTAGTTGATGATAATATTCCTCTCAATGCTGGATGTCTTAAACCTTTAGAAATTATAATTCCTGAAGGCTGTATGTTAAACCCAATCTATCCCGCAGCAGTGGTAGCAGGAAATGTAGAAACTTCACAAACAATTGTTGATGCTTTATATGGTGCATTAGGTGTCATGGCTGCTTCCCAGGGAACGATGAATAATTTTACTTTTGGGAATGAAAAATATCAATATTATGAAACCATTTGTGGTGGTTCAGGTGCGGGGATGAATTTTCATGGTACTGATGCAATTCATACACACATGACTAACTCCCGTTTAACTGATCCAGAAGTTTTAGAAACTCGTTATCCTGTCCAATTAGAAAGCTTTAGTTTGCGTTCTGATAGTGGTGGTAAAGGCAAATATACAGGTGGAAATGGCGTAATTCGTCGTCTTAAATTTCTCGAACCAATGACAGCTAATATTCTTTCTAGTCATCGGTTAATTCCTCCCTTTGGTTTGTATGGTGGAGAAAGCGGAAAAGTAGGAAGAAACTGGATAAAACGTGAAAATGGAACTGAAGAAAATTTAGGGAATACAGGTACAGTAGAGATGCAACCAGGGGATGTTTTTATCATAGAAACTCCTGGAGGTGGAGGATTTGGTAAGGTTTTGTGAATGTCAGTATTATTTTAGGGTGCATGACCTTGATATTAATTTTGTAACAGATGATGATTTAACTGGGGTTTTTATTTATCACCATTAATTATCATCTATTCTTTTATCCTGTTAATCTTGTAATCCTGAGTATCCTGATATGGCTTACGCCACGCTACGCTATCAGATATTTTTCTATAAAATTGTATTTTTAGTTAAAATAACTATAAAACACATTTTCATTGTTTAATCTCAACTCATGCAATTAATTCTCTACAGCAAACCCGGTTGTCATCTTTGTGAAGGATTACAGGAAAAATTAGCACAAATCAAAAATCTCAGTTTTGAGTTAGAAGTACGCGATATTACCACCCGTGATGATTGGTTTGCAGCATATCAATATGAAATTCCGGTACTGCATTTACTCACTAGTGACAATAAAGAAAAACTGATACCTCGTCCTTCTCCTCGTCTGAGTGTGGAACGGTTGGAAAAAATGTTAAGTGATTATGTGAAAAGCTGAAACTCCATCAGATCCCCGACTTTTCTAAAAAGTCGGGGATCTAAAAGAACGTAAGTATCCCCTATATATTTTTCATCCCATCTATGGTAAATTTAACTACGATAGAGCCAATATTCCCATTTTTTAGCCTATTGTAAGATCCTCATGGCAGATAATACCAATAATAATCAATCTATTCTTAATGCTAGTGTAAGTGATCAACCCTCAGAAGATGACTATCTTGGTTTTGAACCTTATTTTATAGCTATTGCTGAGTTCTTAACTAATCCTGAAACTAAGCCACCTCTGACTATTTCTATAGAAGGTGAATGGGGCAGCGGTAAGTCTTCTTTTATGACGCAATTAGGAAAAGCTATTCATAAAGCTGAGAGAAAAAAGTTTAATGATGAGATAAATAAGGAAAAAGAGGAATTAAAAGAAGATTGGGAAAAATTTAAACAGCAAAAAAACCTAAAGGAAATATCTAATTTTTTCACTTTAAGAAGTAATTTATTAAAAGTAATTAAATTACGTTTTAAAAGATTTGATCCACCAGCTACAATATGGTTTAATGCCTGGAGGCATGATAAAGCAGAATCACTTTGGGCAGCTTTTGCATTAGAATTTTTAGCACAAATATCTGGAAGTCGTAATTTTTGGAAGAATATCCCACATTTTGCTATAGGATATTCAAGACTGTTTTTTAGTCGCGTTGAAAAAGTAAAATTAGCTATTTCGTTTTTTTACTTAATAGTTAATTTAGCTGTTTCAATCATTAAATATTTAAACATAAGCAAAAACTTTTCACTAAAGGTATATGATTTAATTGAATCTATTCAACAAAATATAAATATTTCAGATATAAATATTCTGGACATTATAAACTTTATATTTATAATATTTGGAATTATATGTATAGTACAGGCTTTAATTAAAGCTAACAATCAAAAAAATGATTTGACGAAATATCTCAAATCACCCAAATATGAAAACCATATTGAGTTTCTTGAAGAATTTCACAGAGACTTTAAAAAAATTGTAGAGGCGTTTTCTGGTCAAAATAAAGTATATGTTTTTATTGATGATCTTGACCGTTGTGAAATTACCAAATCTGCTGAACTAATGCAAGCTATCAATATGATGATAGTAAATGATCCGCAGTTAATTTTCATTTTAGGTATGGATGTGGATAAAGTAGCTGCGGGTATTGCAGTGAAGTATAAAGAAATAATTCCCTATCTAGGATTTGATGCTAACTCTAGAAATAATCGTAGTTTATCTATAAGAGCGATAGAATACGGTTATAATTTTTTTGAAAAATTTGTCCAGATTCGTTTCCAAATTCCCCGACCTACAAAATATGATTTTCAAAGATATTTAAACCATATTTCTCCTCGTAAAACTAGAAAAGAAATAATTCCAAACAATAGACAAAATACAACTCCAATAGAAAAAAATAAAGAGGAAATATTTAGTACAGAAACTGAAACTTCAACATCTGAAGAACAGCGTAATAGGCGAATTGAATATATCAAAATAACAACTGGTGAAGATTCAGAAGTAATTCGCAATATCGCTTTAATGGTTGCTCCTGCTTTAGATTATAACCCCCGGCGTTGGAAGCAATTTATTAATCTGTTCCGACTGAAGGCATATATTGCTGCTTCGACAAGTTTAATTACTACTGATGTTTCGGAAAACAATTCAAGGAGATATTTAACTTTAGAACAGTTGGGTAAATTTACAGCTATTAGTATCAAATGGCCACGACTGATTATTGATTTGAATACAGACCACCAACTACTCAAAAATTTACAGGAAGGCGCTCTTAAACACCCTGCTGATTTTAGTACATATAATGAAACTACAAAATATTGGGGAAGTAAACACAAGCTAGTTGAATTATTCCGCTATCCGGCAGTTATATTTATTGAGTCTAAATTATCAGACCGATACTTCATCAAAAACGAATATAGCTTTGCTAATCTAGATGTAGAGATACTGCTACAGACAGGAGATGATCTCAGTTCAGAAAGAGGTATAGACTATACTAAACTGCGTGATTTTCTCAGAGATGGTAATTGGAGGGAAGCAGATAAAGAAACTTCTGAAGTCATGATTAAAGCTGTGGGGAAAACGTCACGTAACTTGCTGACAAGTGATGTACTATTAAATTTCCCATGTCAAGACCTCAGCACAATTGACCAATTGTGGGTAAAATACAGTGGAGGAAGATTTGGTTTCAGCGTCCAAAAGAGAATTTATAGTAGCGTTGGTGGTAAGCTCGACGGAAAATATGATAGCGTTGCCTTTGAGAAATTAAGTATTCAAGTAGGATGGGGGTTTAAATTGACTTATGATATTAATTCACCAGAGGGACACTTGCCTTTGGGTGAAAACCCTGTTTGGTTTTGTCAGCGGGAACAAAGTGAAAACATATTCTCTTCTCTCGTATCGAGACTTGTAAACTGTAATATCTAAAGCTTTCAGAAAATTGTAAATATAGGTGAGTGAGTTCTAGGAGAGAAAAAATGAGCCTTTCAATTGAGCGTGTTTTCAGTGAAATTGATCAATTGACTCTAGTAGAACAAATGCAAGTATTAGAGCATTTAGTGAAGCAAATGAAGCAATCTGTAGAAACTGTTGCGATAACTCCAAAGCCTAAGTATAAGGTAACTGATTTTGATGGCATAGCTCCCAATTTACTAGAAGGAATGGATGCCCAAGAATGGGTAAATCAGTTGCGAAATGAGTGGGAAGAACGCGAAACATGGAGACGACCCCACCCCTAACCCCTCCCCGCAAGCGAGGAGGGGAATAAGAAGTTTTTCATTCCTTCTGGTGTACGCAGTTCATGATGGCTACTTAGTTTAATCCCATCTTCCGCACCCTAAACTGTCACACAACGAAAAATGGTCGTTGGGGGATTTGGGATTAGCGAACTGCTTGCAGCAGCGCTTCGCTATCGCCACATAAAATTTCGACCTTTTTGTATAAAAATCATCCTTTAATATATTAAAAAGTCCGAAATTACCGATTGTGACACCGGGGGGTGCGGAATGTGGGTTTAATCTCCGGTTGAAGCTAAACATTTACCTATAGAATCAAAAGATGAAACCATTTTGGGGATATCTCTCCCCATAAACAAAAAATAATGTTTAAATAGGCGCAAGACAAGCTTGTGGCGAGGTTCACTAGATGAAATTGCGGGAATTATTAGCGGCTGTAGATGGGATTGAGTCTGCAAATATACCAGATATTGATATTCAAGGACTGAAAACTAATTCCCATACCTGTGGTGTGGGCGATTTGTTTATTGGGATGCCAGGAACTAGAGTAGATGGTGGGGAGTTTTGGCCGGGTGCTTTGGCTGCTGGTGCTGTAGCCGCGATTGTTTCTTCGGAAGCAATTCAGAAAAATCCGCCGACAGGAAACTCTGTGGTGATTGGTGCTGAGAATATGACTCAGGCTTGCGCTCAAATAGCTGCGGCTTTTTATGGTTATCCTGGACAAAAGCTGAAAATGGTGGGTGTGACGGGGACAAATGGGAAAACTACCACGACTCATTTGATTGAATATTTCTTAACTCAGGCTAATTTACCGACGGCGTTAATAGGTACGCTGTATACGCGCTGGCCTGGTTTTGAGGAAACCGCTGTGAATACTACTCCTTTTGCGGTGGATTTACAGCAACAATTGGCTAAGGCGATGAATGCCGGTTGTGATACTGGGGTGATGGAAGTTAGTTCTCATGCTTTGCACCAGGGTAGGGTTTTGAGTTGTGCTTTTGAGGTGGGGGTGTTTACTAATCTGACTCAGGATCATTTGGACTATCATTTGAATATGGAGGATTATTTTGCGGCGAAGGCGTTGTTATTTAGTCCTAATTATTTGCACGGACGAGCAATTATCAATGCTGATGATGCCTATGGTCAACGAATAATTGCATCTTTGCATGGGGAACAGGTTTGGAGTTATAGCGTTAATGATAGTACGGCTGATTTTTGGATGAGTGATTTAAGTTATCAACCCCATGGGGTGAGTGGGATTTTACATACTCCTCAAGGTAATGTGGCTTTTAGTTCGCCTTTGGTTGGTCAATATAATTTAGAAAATCTTTTGGCTGCTGTGGGGGCGGTTGTCCATTTGGGGTTAGATTTGCAATTGGTAGCAGGTGCTATTCCTGGGTTTCCCGGTGTTCCTGGACGGATGGAACGGGTGCAAATTAGTTCACAACAGGATATTAGTGTGATTGTGGATTATGCCCATACTCCTGATAGTTTGGAGAATTTGCTCAAGGCGGCTCGGCCGTTTATTCCTGGTAAAATGATATGTGTATTTGGCTGTGGGGGAGACCGCGATCGCACTAAACGCCCAAAAATGGGGAAAATTGCGGCGGAACTCGCAGATATGGCTGTGGTGACATCAGATAATCCTCGCACGGAAAACCCGGAAAAGATATTAGAGGATGTGGTGGCAGGTATTCCTGATCTGGTACAGGCAATGGTGATTAGCGATCGCTCTACCGCCATTCGGACAGCTATTTTACAGGCTCAACCTGGAGACGGTGTATTATTGGCTGGTAAAGGTCACGAAGATTATCAAATTCTCGGTACTGAAAAAATCCACTTTGACGACAGAGAACAAGCACGAGAAGCTTTACAGGAAAGAATAAAAAGCCAAAATTAGGTTCCTTAATTTTTCGTTAGTCCGCGTAGGCGGACTATCCCTACGGGACGCTACGCGAACGTTTGTGTAGCCGCGTATCCCTAACGGGAGGCGAAGCCCTTAACGGGTGACAAGGTGACTAAACAGCTTGTTTCATAAGGGATAGAGCCTGAAAGCCACGTTGAAAAAAGAGGTGCTTATTGCCATCATTGAGGTGACAGGTTTAACTGGTACTTTAGGACTCAATAACTTTACAACCACCTTGGTGTAGCTTCTGGTATCCTTTAGGCAAACCACGTTGTAGAGACGGTTCATGAAAAATCTCTACATCAGCATTAAACCATCCTGTAATTGATGAGATATGTGAGGGTAAAGCATGAGCTAAACCCCTACGATATATCGAAGTTCAGGGAGTAGGGGCGCAGGGCCTGCGCCCATTCAGGAGTATGGCTAACGCCACGCTGCGCTATCAGCCAACCCTAAATATCACTAAAATTAATAACATTGCCAGGTTGAACATCACTTTTTTGTCAATTTGTCAATAGGAAATTTTTGCGATCGCTCGAATTAGATCATTTCTGAGCGAATTCATGGCTAAAATTGTTGAGGGAATAGCTATTAATTTTGTAAAGTTTTGTATTAGCCTGGGAAATTAATTTCTGAAACTACTGTCAATAAAGGGTTTGAGACTAACATCTTCTGAAAGATCCAAAATTAACAATAGTAACCCAATTAATATATGGCAGCAGCATATTCACATTCAGATACCTCTAACTTCCAAAGGTAAAAAAATAGTCAACACTTCCCCATTTTGGGGACGTTGACGCACAATTAATTTCCCCCCAATTGCTTGAAATAAATGCTTAGTTGCCGCCATATTTAAACTAATTGCCCCTGTTTCCGGCTGAAACATCAATAATTGACCCAACGACTTCCGAATTGGTGGCGTTATCCGGTAGCCTTGATCTTGACAATCAAACTGAGGAGACAATTGCAACTTTAACTGATCACCAGCAGGAATTACTTGCACCTGAATACAACTACCAGGAGGTAAACTGCGCGTAAAATTCTCGATTAAACCAGTAAGTACCCTATCCAGCATCGCCGGATTACTAACCACCGTCGGTAACTGCTTCGGTAAAACCACATTTAAAGTTAAATTACGCCGAGTTGCCGCCAATTGCCAACGGGGAATACTCTGTTGTAAAACCTCATCCAAACACATCGGCGATAATTGGGAATTAGCAAATTTTGAAGGTTGTGATAAATTCTCTAACTCTGCCGCCTTAAATAATAACTCCATCCGGTCAATTTGCTCAGTACATTCATGATCAATAACCTCCAAACGACCGATAACATTAACAGGCAAATCCTTCCTTTTTAATAGTAATCGCGTCATCATCCTAATAGTCGTTAACGGAGTGCGAACCTCATGGGCAAAAGCTTGGAGCAACTCCACATCCGAACGAGATGGAGATTTTGGCGGTGGAGTAGGTGAATGAAAAGATAATGAAGTATGCGTAACTTCTGTGGGAATAGTTAACTCTTGCAGTAATAACTGACTAAATTGAATTACAACTTGATAATCTGGGGCAACAACTGGATAATTTTGTACCTTAATATCTAAATCAGTAAACAATTCAGGATTAGTCAAAACCACCCTAGCACCTATAGATTCCCAAGCTTTTTGGACAACCGCTGATTCAAAAGAAAACAAAAATTCCTTCTTGCCATTTTCATCTTCCGCCAAAACCAAAACTAATCTAAATTTATCTGTAAATATCAAACAAAACTGTTCCGCACCTAGAGGATCAGCCGGCAATAAAGGTAAAATAGATTCTTGAAAAGTAGCAGTATGGAAAGTATTTGTTTCTATATTATTTATATGCTGCGCCACTTCTGACGGCATCATAAATGGCATCAACGCCAAAGGATTAAAAGGTCTAGCTGTAAAAGTTATTGTTTGTAATCGTTGTGCTAGTTCGGGGTGACTAAATAAAGGTGCAGGTGCGGCCAATACCAAACCTTGAGGATCATGAGATGAACTTGTGGCTAAAGTTTTCAATAGCAAGTTCTCCGTAGCTGCCAGACTCACACGCCATTGCTGCTCCGCCTTAGCCGTAGAACACTCAGCGACAGGAGATTGATTTTTAGATAAAACTTCCTTGAGACTCGGCAAAATCCATTCGTACACAGTTTTTAACCTCTTGATTGCTTCAGCAGCTAATGGTGGTTATATTAGACATTTGCACTCTATATCCACGAGATTATCGTCATTGGGGTAAAGATAGAAAGTGGTATAACCGAACCTTCAAGGTGCAATATCCTCTCTTTGTCACCGAATCAGTCACCCATTACCAATCACCAGTAAACCAATCCCAAAAAAGATGCGGCTAAGTCTTGAGGATAGAGAATATATAGATAGTGGCTACCTGTGAGCATCAAACCGTTAATATTCGATAGCCATGAGTACAATTAAATTGGCTCTTTTCAATAAAAGCGTTTTAATTTAGTTATTGAAAAGTTGTCATTCTATCAGTTATCTGGATGTTTGGTTCATGACTTTTGGTTGTAGAAATTTAATTCTTTTTTAAGATTTGCTCCTGGGTATCACTCACAGTAAACTCCATCACTTCAAGTATTCAACTTTGGAAATCAACATGAAAAAGCTCATTCCTTTTCTAGTTAGTGGCGTTTTAGTAGCTGGCATGGTTGGTTGTCAAGAAGCACCAAAAACAGGTTCAGAAACTACTGGTACTAGCAGCACAACCCCCGTTCTTCCAGCCAAACCTGCTTCTGATACCACAAGAATTATAGATAATTCTACCGCAACTCCTACTACAACTTCTAAATCCACAACCGACTTAAAAACTGAAATTAGCAAAAAACTGAAAACAGTTCTACCCGGAAACAAGTTAGAAATAACTAACAAAGACGGTGAAATTATCCTCAAAGGAACAGCAACTTCTCAAAAAGAAATCACACAGGCTGAAACTTTCATTAAAGCAATACCTGGCGTTAAAAGTGTCAAGTTAGAAGCTATTGTAAAGACCGAGAAAAAACCCTAGTACAGGTTGGCGTAAATAACATGACTATTAAAAGCTCTGAAAATTTGATTAGACATCTCCAAAAAAGATTGTACAGCCGAGAATCCCTACCCATGTAACGTCTCTACAAGGGTTTCAGGTCACGTATCTTTAATTTCTGGAGATGTCTATTGATTACAAGGCTTAAAAATGGTTGCTTTATTTACGCCATGATGTACTAGCTGCTTGATTTTATACCACTCTCACTTACCCGCAAGTTAGGCTATGAGATTGCTATAGCGGTATGCACTTGAATGAGATACATTCAGCAAATCGTAAAATCTGTAGGGGCGGGGTTTCCTCGCCCTTAATGACTCTTGTGGTGCGGGCATCTTGGCAGCTATGTGTACCTCATAACACAAGAGGGTGTTTTAAAAGTCATGATTGCTGTATTAAATATTTTACCCCTCCCTAACCCTCCCCTTATAAAGGGGAGGGAACTG
This sequence comes from Anabaena sp. 54, assembly GCF_017355725.1. NCBI lineage: Bacteria > Bacillati > Cyanobacteriota > Cyanophyceae > Nostocales > Nostocaceae > Anabaena > Anabaena sp. 54. Next base: position 131,679 of record NZ_JAAVWA010000006.1, on the reverse strand, counting down.
GATTTTTATTGTTTCTCCCCTTTACAAGGGGAAAGGGGGGGTAACAATATGATGAAAATTACGGGATACCACTTTTTAAACATCCTCTAAGGAAGTGCCGTATATTGCTTAACATTAATCTAATCCCATAACTTGCCGATAACGAGGTGTTAATTTATCTACATTAGCTGATTTAGGCTGTGTTTCCCAGTGACTTCGGTTAAATAATTCTTGTCGTAGTTCATCAATATTAATTGTAGTAATTTTCCCATTACTAATAATTTGCTTACCATTTACCCAAGCACTATTAACAACATTGACAGGACGACCTAAAACTAATAAACCAATAGGATCTGTGCGGGGAAGTAATGATAAATTATTGAGATCATATAAAACTAAATCAGCTTTTTTACCAACAGTAAGAGAACCAAGTTCCTCTTCTACATTTAAACCTTTTGCACCCCCTAAAGATGCCATTTTTACAGCTTGCCTGGGTGTAATCCAGTATTGATAATCTGGTTCTGTAAGATTATGTAGAATCGAACCAATTTTAATAGCTTCTAACAAGTCTTGGGAGTCATTACTAGAAGCACCATCACAGCCAAAGGTCACATTAACCCCCGCTTGAATATATTTGATAATTGGGGCAATACCACTGCCTAAACGGAGGTTACTTAAAGGATTATGGACGACTGTAGATTGTGTTTGGGCAAGAATATTAATATCAGATTCCTTCAACCATACACAATGTGCTAAAGTTGTGCAACTGTTCAAAAAACCAAGTCGTTGTAAATGGGCAACCGCAGTACAACCATACTTTTCTTTAGCCAGGGTTTCCTGGGCTTTGGTTTCTAATAAATGGGTATGACGGCAAAGATCATACTTATTACTTAATGAAATACATCCTGTAAATAAATCATCGCTGCATAATTGAATCCCCGTCGGGGCAACTAAAATATTAATTCCTACCTCTGGTTGATGAAATTGTTTTACCGCTGTTTCCATAATTGCTAAAGTTTCCCCAGAAGAACGAAAATAAGGTTCATGATTTGCTTGTGATTCTCCATTGGGTATGCCCATACTCAAAGATTCATCTTGAATTAGAGGGGCAATAAAAGCCCGGATACCTACCTCTTGATAAGCGCGAACTGCTGTAGCAATAGTTTCTAATTCTTCTCCAGGAATTAATACTAAATGATCTACTACACTTGTTCCCCCAGAAAGTAAAGTTTCTACTGCCGTTCCCAAAGCACTAAGATAAACTTGTTCTGTATTTAAAGGAGTAAAATCATATAAATGTGCTAACCATAATTCAAGAGGTAAGGGGGGAATTACTCCTCGTTGCCACATTTCCGAAGAATGGGTATGGGCATTAAAAAAACCAGGAAGCAGCAGTTTGTTCTCTCCATTAATTTCTGTGCCAATTATTTCTAAATTAGGGGTAATAGCGGTGATTTTACCATCTATAACCTGTACGTCTGTAGTTACGTAACTATCGGCAACGCTAATTAAAGTATTCTTAATTGTAAAGTTCATGATTTTAACCTTAATTAAGTAATTGATCCATTAACCTAAGTTTAAGCTACAACGTAAAAAACGATATCGAGAATTGGCATTTATGAATCTACCCACTCAGAAATTAGGATTTGCACCCAATAACTGGCAAGTAAATCAGACATTTGCAGATATTACTCGTCCTCAAAAGACTCCACGACCAGCCATTTTAGCCACAGAAACTAAAACTCTGCGTTGCGACTTATCCAAAGCTGCTATCATTGTCATTGATATGCAAAATGATTTTTGTCATCCTGATGGTTGGTTAGCACACATTGGTGTAGATGTTAACCCTGCCCGTCAACCGATTGCCCCCCTGCAACAATTGTTACCACAACTGCGGGCTGCTGATATACCTATAATTTGGCTAAATTGGGGAAATCGTCCAGATTTACTAAATATCAGTGCCGGTTTATTGCACGTATACAACCCCACGGGGGCAGGAGTCGGATTAGGTGATCCCCTTCCCAGCAACGGTTCTCAGGTACTAATGCAGGGCAGTTGGGCTGCTGCTGTGGTGGAAGAACTAGAACAGCTACCAGAAGACATCCAGGTTGATAAGTATCGTATGAGTGGATTTTGGGATACACCGTTAGACAGTATTTTACGAAATTTAGGTTTAACTACACTATTCTTTGCTGGTGTAAATGCTGATCAATGTGTTTTATCAACTTTGTGTGATGCCAATTTTTTAGGATATGACTGTATTTTAGTCAAAGATTGTACCGCGACAACTTCACCGGAATATTGTTGGTTAGCAACTTTATATAATGTCCAACAATGTTTCGGTTTTGTAACAGATTCTTCTGCAATTGTAACCGCAATTCATCATTAATTTAATTGGAGTAAAAACACCAATTACCAATTACTAATTACCCATTACCAATATGTACGATACTCGTTGTGTAATTCCCATTATCAAATCTCCAAAAGATTATCAAGCATATCGGATTAGTCCCCATGACTCTAACCGATTAGCAATTATCTTTGATTCTGCAAGTGCAAATACTTCTTTAACTTGTTGTATAGAAATCTTTGATGTCGGTGGACAAACACCACCAAATCGGCATCAATGGGCTGTAGAAATGTTTTTTATTCTCAAAGGAGAAGGCATTGCAATTTGTGACGGGAAAACGGTAAATATCAAAGCTGGAGATAGTTTATTAGTACCACCAACAGGGATGCATTTAATTAAAAATACTGGTGAAAACCGTCTTTATGCCTTAACCATTATGGTTCCCAATGAGGATTTTTCGGAACTAATTCGCAGTGGTATTCCCGTAGAATTAGATGCTGAAGATATGACTATTCTGGGAAGATTAGATTCTTTGAAGTTTTTTTAGATTACAAAAAACCGGACCAGGTAAGAAAATAGGCGTTGGATAATGGCGGTATGAGAGGTTGTTTGAAAAGTATTAGATGAAACTGATAATCTCCAGAAACCTAACCCCCCTTCCCTACCTTTTTCAAACATCCTCTGAAAATCAAAAATTCCCTTTCTCAAACTCTTACTCTTTGCGCCTCTGCGTCTCTGCGTGAGAAAAATTCATACTTTCATTCAGCAACGCCAGAAAATCAAAGTTTTTGCTGAGGTTATTTACACTCCTCAACTCTAATTCTTTTCCACAATACCACCGTTATCTATGGCACTATAAGTATCATTGTTGACTAAACCCAACCAAGGATCAGAACTGGGAGTTAAAAATAATTCAGCATAAACTTTTTCATTCAACTGATTAATATTTGATGTTTGATTTTCTGCTAAAAACCATTGATGAATTTGTCTGTGTAGCAGATATTCGTTTTTGACAGTATCTAAAGCCATGACGGTTTCAAAATTACGAATTACTCTGGATAAATTATTTTTATCTGTTGTATTTGGTAACTTTTTATCTTCAATTAAAGTTATACTATTTTTATCCAGTCTAGCATCGTTTTGATATAGCCTAGATAATTCATTCCAAGTTGCTTGGTTAAGAATTTCTGAAGAAGCTTCTGCTGGTTCTGGTTGAATAGAATTCAGAATTGGTCTTTCAACTACTGCTTTAGAAACTGCTAAGGAACTTGCTAATCTAGCACTAGGAAGTGATGTAGGATTATTTGTGCGAACTAACTGGGGTGGAGATTGAATACCCAATTTTGATAAATCTGTTCTCCATTGGTTTTGAATATCGTCAAGACGGCGCAGATGATATTGTTGTAATAATAAATTATATTTTTCACCATTTTGGTTACTCAAAATTTTGGCGATTACTTCCCCTTGCTGGAGTTGTTTAAGAAAAGCTTTTGGTCCATAAAGTCCGGGAATGGCATCAATGGGACGACCAGAACTATCTAAAATGTAATGAATACTATTACCGGTAATTGTTCTTTCTAATTTGCGTCCGTCACCAAAATCAATTGTGACTTTGGGAACAGGACGAACACTTTGCCAATGCAAGATAAATTTGTCTCTTAATTCTTGGGAAATTTCGGTATTGGGATATAATGCTACTCTAAAAAATCGGCTGTTGGCACAACTAAGGTCTGTATCTAATCTCCCCAATAATCTTAAAGAAAGGATTGGTTTACCACTAAGTTTAGCAGCAGCTTTGGCTTGTTCTAAATCGGTATACCAATATAATTTGGAAGCATAACAATCTCGTTGTTGACACAATTGATCTAAGGCTGTTTTAATTTGTGGTTCTGGTGGAGATGTTAGGTTATTAATATGGGATTTGATAAATGTTTCTAATCCTGTTTGTCCTTGTGTCCGTAATTTAGTAACTTCTTCAGATAGTTGAGATGTTTGTGATTCTGGTGTTTGAGTATAACCTGCTGGTGAAAAAACAAAACTAGCAAATATTAAAAAAAGTGGGATTTTAAAGTTATTCAATTTCATGTTTTTTGCTCTCTTTTTTATAATTGTGAAAAAAGATTTTGCCAATCAATTATAGTCGGTCTATTTCCTTGATTGACTATTTCAAAAACTTTATTTACAGAACTTTGATAAAATAAACTTTCTACACAGGTTGCAGCTACATCAATGCGGCTGGTATCACCGGAAACTGTGTCTCCTGTTCCGAAAACGATGTTTAGTTTACCTTCACTTGTGGCTTTGAGTAAGGTGTTGAGATCATAGGATGTATATGGTCCATCAGTTAAACGTCCGGGACGAATAATAGTATAAGGGATTCCCGAATTAATAATGGCTTGTTCTCCTTTTTCTTTAGCGTCAAGTACACCAAAAAGATTCAGAATATTAAACGGAAATTGATGTTTACGCAGAATTCCACAGGAAGAAACAAATACGAAGCGGTTGAGGTTTTTTGGTGCTGCTGATATAAGATTAATTACACCCTGTGTATCAACTTTAGTGGGGGTATTTTTGGCTTTATCTTCTAGGAATTGGGGATTAAATACGGTAATCCCTAATTCGATTATGTTGGGAATTTGATTAAACTCCCATCTTGCAGAAGGGAAAGCGGTAGTTCCTGTACAACAAATAATGGCGGTAATGTTTGCCATTGCTGCTGTCAATGTGCTGGGTTTACAGATATCACCAATTGCAATTTCTACTTTGTTATTAAACATTTTTGCGGCTTTTTCGGCATCCCTGGTGAGAATACGAACTGGTAAGCCTTTTTCTAATAGTTTACTAACTACAAGTTGTCCAACTCCACCGGTAGAACCGACAACTAAGATGAGATTTTCACTAGTAGTCATAAATGGAAAATTTTTTGAATAGGGTATATTTAATCTACAATAATTTTGGTTTTACCTTTATGTCCGTCAGTAACCCAGCCCTAAAGGGACTGGGCTTGTAAGAGAAATCAAGCAAGCCGTACTGACCAGACCACCCTGAGCATAGTCGAAGGGTAGCCGTTATTTGAGTCACGACACCCCGGAATGCGTAGCTAGTTCCCTGCTCTGTCGCTTGTGATTAAACAGTTCTAAGGTCACTGGAACAGTGTTGCAAGCCTAACAAGCTCTTATAACAGGTCGAAGCTAACATTACCCCAGAAATGGGAGTTGGTTTCCAGGTTCCAATCAAAAATCTGGTTTCAATCAGCAACTATACCAGTACCGCTGATACCTGTTACATCTTTATCTCTTACTAGTTTAAAGCTTTGTAAATGATGATTATATCGTGAGTTTTCTCCAAATACTAATGTTCTCCCTCTTTGATTTTGCAGTTGTTGAAAGGATGCTAGAGATGGAAAGGTGGCATGACTGGAATGTGGTAAAATTCTAGCGATAGCTGCGCTGACCAAAGGTACGCTACTTGTCCATCTGGTAAAATAAAACCACCACCTATAATCTGCTGCAATGGTTTTGCTTCAGTTTCAATTAACCAAAATGTTTGCTGATTTGGTTGCATAAGCATATTTTTATTTTATTTGTATATAGAAATTACCATTTCCGTAATGCAAAATTAAGAAAATTATATGATATGAGTTAAAATTTTAGACAGTAATATCTAAAGAGTAAAAATTCATGGTTAGAAAAATTCGCCGCGCTACCAAAGCTATTAAGAAGTCATGGGGGAAGGAATTCTATCACGAACCAGGAACTCAACCAGGAACAATCATTGTTGATGAAAATGCTGAACAACCAATTATTTTTCTCATTGACTATAATCAAACTGAACTCATTCATAAACAAATAAGTTACCCTGAAGAATGTCTTAATTATTTGGATACAGAATCTGTTTCTTGGGTAGATGTTCAAGGTTTAGGTAGTAAAGATATTTTACAGCGTTTAGGTCAAACTTTTGATTTACATCCTCTGATTTTGGAAGATATTGTCAATATGGTAGAACGACCAAAAATTGAGGATTATGAAGAACAATTAGTAATTATTGCCCACATGGTTGTACCTAATCATAATAATGGCAGTTTTTATAGTGAACAAGTAAGTTTAGTTTTAGGCAAATATTATGTTTTGACAGTGCAGGAAGAACCGGAACATGATTGTTTTGATGGTGTGAGAATGAGAATTAATAAAAATAAAGGTATTATCCGCAGACAAAATAGTGATTATTTGGCTTATTCTTTATTAGATGCAATTATTGATGGATTTTTTCCGGTTTTAGAACTTTATGGGGAAAGAATTGATGATTTAGAAGAAGAAGTAATCGTTAATCCTAGTCAACAAACATTACAAAAAATATATCAAATTCGACGAGAATTATTACAACTACGTCGCGCAATTTGGCCACAAAGAGATGCAATTAATTCTTTAATTAGAGATGGTAGTGAATTAATTAGTGATGATGTAAGAATATATCTGCGAGATTGTTATGATCATGCAGTCCAAGTGATGGATATAGTGGAAACTTATCGAGAATTAGTGGCTGGTTTAATGGATGTGTATTTGTCGGCAATTAGTAATAAAATGAATGAAATTATGAAGTTGCTAACGGTGGTTTCTTCTATTTTTATTCCCTTAACTTTTATTGCTGGGGTATATGGGATGAATTTCAATACTGAAAAATCGCCCCACAATATGCCAGAATTAAATTGGTATTGGGGCTACCCCCTATGTTTAGGAGCAATGGCGTTAATTGCTACCAGTCTAATATACTTTTTCTGGCGACGGGGTTGGCTGACTAATTCTGTTAATTTCCAAAAAGATATTCATCGCTAATGTCCATAAAATAGAGACGTTTTCTTCAACATCTCTAAGTTTTAAATGTAATTAAATAACGGGTGCGGCTGTAAACACAAACCACAGCAACAATGCTAAAACTAAGACACTAATTTTTACGAGCAGATACGTATAAGCATGAGGGATGAGCAAATTTTGGGTTGTCATATTCTACCTCTACTTACTAGCGGTTAATTAGTTATTTAACAAAAGGAGTCTTTTTTTCTCAACTCCATTTTCTTATATTTCTATTATCGCTTAAAAATGGGTGAAAAAGATGCTTCGTAAAGTTTCGTTAACAAAGGGCGCAGGCCCTGCGCCCCTACATCTTTCTTAAATTTTTGATTTACACATTTACGCTAAAATGTCAAGATATTTTTCTGGGCAAAGAAACCCATAACGTTTTATTAAGTTAAGTCAAGCAACCTTAAGACCTGTATAGATAGGTAGATCAAGAGGAATCTGAGGATGGTAAGCTAAATGGTGAAATATAAAAGTGACTTAGGACGAAGTGTTAAATGGGTGTTTCCTTAACGGCTCCTCTCCTCCTTCGGGCTGCTCGTGGTGAACAAGTAGATCGTCCCCCTGTATGGATGATGCGACAAGCGGGACGCTACATGAAAGCTTACCGGGATTTACGGGATAAATATCCTTCATTCCGCGATCGCTCAGAAATTCCCGAAGTGGCGATCGAAGTTTCCCTCCAACCCTGGAGAGCGTTTCAACCCGATGGAGTAATTTTGTTTTCCGATATTGTCACCCCCTTACCAGGAATGGGGATTGATATGGATATTGCGGAAGGAAAGGGACCGATTATTTATTCGCCCATACGCACTAAACAACAAGTTGATCAACTGCATTCCTTAGATCCAGAAACAGCACTGCCGTTTATCAAAACGATTTTGCAAGCATTACGGCAGGAAGTGGGTAATCAATCAACGGTGTTAGGCTTTGTCGGCGCACCTTGGACTTTAGCAGCTTATGCGGTGGAAGGTAAGGGTTCTAAAACCTATTCCATCATCAAAAACATGGCTTTCTCAGATCCGACAATTCTCCATCAGCTACTCACTAAATTAGCTGATTCTATCGCTGATTATGTCCGCTATCAAATTGATTGTGGCGCTCAAGTAGTACAAATGTTCGATTCTTGGGCAGGACAATTAAGCCCTCAAGATTATGATACCTTTGCTCTACCTTATCAAAAAATGGTGTTTCAGAAGGTAAAAGCCACTCATCCTGACACACCATTAATTTTGTTGGTGACAGGTAGTGCCGGACTTTTGGAAAGAATGCCTGCTTCTGGTGCAGATATCATTACCGTAGACTGGGCAGTAGATATGGCAGATGCTAGAGCTAGATTAGGTAAGCACGTCAAAGTACAGGGTAATCTTGATCCGGGTGTATTATTTGGTTCTAAGGAATTTATCCGCGATCGCGTTTTGGACACCGTTCGCAAAGCTGGTAACTGGGGACATATCCTCAATCTCGGTCATGGTGTCCTCCCCGAAACACCAGAAGAAAACGTCGCTTTCTTCTTTGAAACTGCCAAAAATCTCAACGCTTTGGTCTAGTTTTTCGGGTGGGTTTTTTGCCCACCTGATTTTTATTAAACGCAGATGAGGAAATAACGAACCACAGAGGCACAGAGGACACAGAGAGAAATTTCTGTTATTTTTGAATAGGTTAACGGTAACATCCTGTACATCCTTAAATCCTGATTCTGACTAAATATTTTTCTGTAATCTTTAGATTTTACGGTCCACAAGTCTCGACGCGAGAGAACACACCAACCCACGGGGACAATGATACCCACCGGCCACTAGGTGAGGGAGGCGACCTTCTGGTGCTTTTTTTATATTATAAAAAGAAACATCACTGTGGTATAAAAAACCTTTTATCGGTTTCATCTAATACTTTTCAAACAACCTCTTAGAGAAGTCGGGGATCTTGTTTTTCATAACTAATTTAGGATCGCTATATAGTCCAGGTGATTAAAAATTGCCTAGTACAGTGTATATTAATAATTGACAAAATAATTAAAGGAGAATTTACTCCATGAACAAATTATTAGATGAAACCCTATCCAATGAAATTGCCAAAACTATCAAAAGTAAAGCCAAAAAACCTTTTGATAATGCCTATAAAGCAGTTTTAATCACCGAAGGGGCAAAGTATATTCAAGGCTTTTTAGTATTTGCAGGTCAGCCTTATAAACCAGTTGAACATGGTTGGATTGAAGTTAATGATGTAATTATAGATCCGACACTTCCCCATTTACAAAAAAATCCCCAAGAACTGTATTATTTTCCCGCCCAAAGCCTGAGTGCCAAAAAGCTCAAAGCCATTATTGAAGAATCCAAAGAAGATTATCCAGAGGATGATCCTTTACCTATTTATGGTGAAGCCCCCTATGATTATTATGGTGATGTTATGTTGGGTGGTCTAGAATATTTGACAGCTTATCAGGCAGCACAGGCCAAATGTCAAGAAATCAATGGCTTAAATTTTGAAAAAAATTAGTCTCCCAGGGCAGAATTTCACATTATTTTCCTCCTAAATTGTTATTTATGGGCATCTCTCCATCTCCAACTAAGTCCAATCCCGAATACCGTCGTCGAGAAAATGACTGGCGGTTATTTTTACGCTTAGTTCCCTATGGTCGTCGTCATGGCAAACTATTAGCAGTATCCATGTTCATGCTTGTTCCTATTGCTGTTGCTAGTGCTATCAAACCCCTATTAGTAGGACAGGCAATTTCTTTAATTCGCAAAGAACCAAGTACATATCAATTTCTGCAAAATATGCCTTTATGGCAAGGCTTAAATATCCTGATTGGAATGTTGCTTATTGCAACTACCTTGCGCTTAGTATTAACAGGTGTCCAAGGTTATTTAGTTCAGAAACTAGGGCAAAAAATTACGGCGGCTATTCGTGAGGATTTATTTACTCATGTGACATCTTTAGCTGTGCGGTTTTTTGATCAGACACCTGTAGGTAAATTGATTACTAGACTAACGAGTGATGTCGAAAGTTTAGGAGATGTTTTTTCCACTGGGGCTGTAGGCATTGTCTCTGATTTACTATCTATGGTAGTAATTGTGGGATTGATGTTTTCAATTCAATGGCAACTTGCTTCTTTGTTGATATTCATCCTCTTGCCAGTAACTTGGTTGATAATTTATTTTCAACAGCAGTATCGAAGGGCTAATTATAAAACCAGGGAAGAACTTTCTACACTCAATTCTCAACTTCAAGAAAATATTGTCGGTATTAATATAGTTCAATTATTTCGCCGCGAAAAATTTAATGTTGAGTTATTTCGATCTGCTAACCAACGTTATATTAAGGAAGTAGATATTAGCATTTGGTATGATTCCGCAGTTTCTGCAACCTTAGAATGGATTGGTTTAATTGCCGTTGCTGGGGTACTATGTTTAGGTGGTTGGTTATTATTAAATCAACAAATCTCTTTTGGGATTTTATCAGCATTTATTTTATATGCCCAACAATTTTTTGAACCATTGCGGAATTTTGCGGAAAAGTTTACGGTGATTCAATCTGGTTTTACGGCTATTGAACGGGTAGTTGATATTTTAGATGAACCTATCGAAATTAAAGATTACTCTCAGCCTCGAAGTTTAAATGTAGATTTTGAATTTGGCTATATTAATGAGATAGCTTCTAAGTTAGAATCTCAAGATTTTACACCCGTTCCGGCTTTGGGAGAAATTAAGTTTGAAAATGTTTCCTTTGCTTATAAAGATGATGATTACGTTATTAAGAATTTAGACTTTACCATTCACCCAGGGGAAAAGGTGGCTTTAGTTGGTCCAACTGGTGCCGGGAAAAGTTCGATTATTCGCCTGTTATGTCGTCTTTATGAACCAACCCAAGGGCGCATTCTGATTGATGGTGTGGATATCCGCGAGATTCCCCAGGTGGAACTAAGACGTTATATGACGGTGATTTTACAAGAGGCGTTTTTATTCGCTGGTGATGTCAAAAGTAATATTACTTTGGGTGACAATTACAGTTTTGCAGAAATTCAACAAGCAGCAGAAAAAACAAATGTGGCGACGTTTATTAACCAATTACCTCAAGGTTATGATACTCAGTTACGAGAACGAGCAACTAATCTTTCTAGTGGACAAAAACAACTTTTAGCCTTTGCGAGGGCGGCTATTCGTAATCCACAAATTTTGGTTTTAGATGAAGCTACAGCGAGTTTAGATGTGGGAACGGAGGCTTTAGTTCAATCAGCTTTAAATCAGTTGTTAATCCAACGAACTTCAATTATTATTGCTCACCGTCTCTCGACGATTCGGAATGTAGACCGGATTTTTGTGTTGAAACGGGGGGAATTAATTGAACAGGGAAGTCATGAAGAATTATTACAACAACAAGGATTTTATGCGACTTTGCACAATTTACAAATGTTAGGAGCTTAATCAAAGGTGTGCTATACTCAACACGGCTTAAATTATTTGATTCTGCGGGTAGGGGTTTAGCATTGCTCATTAGTGTCAACTTAGGCTAGGGATACTTAGGCAATCTCAGTACAAGTAGCTTATTTGTTTGGCTAAAGAAACCCGCCGGGAACTTAAGTTCCCGGCTAAAAGCTCAAGTGCGTTAAAACGCACTCTGGTTAACTCAAAATCAAAAATTATCCTATTGACGCGAAGATAGTCGGTTTTAACCGACTTTAGCTTTTAGACAGGGAATTTATTCCCTGGCTTGAAGAGACATCAATTTACGTTAAGTTGACACCAAAGAGCAAGTCCTAATTAAAAATTCCTGAATTATTTTAATCTATTTCTGTTGCTATTTTGTCCCCACGTTCAAGTTCCCAGAGAATTTGATTACCTTCACGTCTTACTCGTGAAACTATCCAATTTCGCCAACGCCATTCATCACCTCGGCTGGTAACGGCGCTGGAGTGAACACCCATTAAGTCTGCTAATTCTGAACTGGTAATTAGGTAGCCTTTTTCGGCAATTTCGTCTGCAATCCGTAAGGTTTCCACCAAGTTGCGAAGTTGTAAAACCCTGATTTCAGTGGGTTGTTCGTTGGTTGTAGTCGCAGTTGGTGTTGTAGATGGTTCCATAGTGCTTGTATCTGATGCAGACGGACTGCTTTCTAGTGTGTTTTTATTAGTTATTGTAGAGTTTATTGGATCATTAGGTACTTTTACTACGCTTATTTCCCCAATTTTAGGTAAAGTTTCGTGAAGAAAGTCGGCTAATGACTGTTTGAGGTGGGGGATTTTGTGATTTGCGAAAGAACGGGCAATGACATCACAGCGTTCATTGCCAACATTACCAGAATGTCCGCGAACGTGTTCCCATTGTACCAGTCGGCTATTGAGTTGATCCAGAATTTCTAGGAGGTCTTGGTTTTGGACGGGATTCCCATCTGCTTTTTTCCAGCCGTTCTTTTTCCAGCCTTTTACCCATTTTGTCACACAATCAATTAGATATTTACTATCTGTGTACAGGGTAATAGGTTCAGTTTGTCGAGATGATTTGAAAAATTCCAAGGCGGCGATCGCAGCTTGCATTTCCATTTTATTATTAGTGGTGTGCTGGGATGAATCACCCATTTCGTGAACTGAACCATCACTAAAATAGACAACTGTACCCCAACCACCAGGTCCAGGATTACCTGTGCAAGCACCATCTGTGTATATACTTTGAATTAGACGTTGAGTAGACATAGTGCAAGTATCAAACTGTAAATATCATCAAGAAAGTCATTACTGACGAATTTTAGTCAATAATCTTCAGACTATCATAGTTAATAATCATGGTTCTATTCCTCCCATAACTGAATCATACTGGTGCATTATTTTCAGTGCATTTACATCATATATAAAACCCCACCGTTCATAAAAAGGAATCATTTCTGGTAAACAGAAAAGAGCGATATCTTCTACTGCTTTTAATTGGGTATGATTAACGACTTCATCTAATAATTTAGCACCAAATCCCATTTTTCTATAACTAGGTTTAACAATCACATCATAAAGAACTCCGCGATAAACAAAATCAGTCAAAACACGACAGAAAGCAATTAGTTCTTTTTCCTCATTTATTAAAGCGATAATAACATCAGATGCAGCCAACATTTTGGTAACACCTTGATATGTTCGGTTTTTACTCCAAAATTCATGTTTGTATAATTCTACAAGTTCAGCGATTTGAGTTTCATTTAATTGGTTAACAACTTGGTAATTCATTTTTTTAAAGTTTATTGTGCATGGATTTGATCTAAATTAATATCTAAATTAATAGACAATGTTATGAGGTGCAAGAACCCAACCCCCTCCCCGCAAGCGATGAGGGGGCTATGATATACTCGATATGATTAGGAAATACTATAGGCAATAGTAAAGCACTCCGTAGAAATTGCCTATTTTTGAAACTATTAAATCATTAAATTCAATTAGAGTTAGGATTTTAGTAATATTTTGCCAAAAATATCATACAGGGAGCGGTGGAGTCAATATAATTAAATTACTCTTAATGCTTAGTTCATCTAGAATTAAGTTTTTTCTTCATGAAAATTTACCTATTCTTTATATTGGCTCAAATTTGTCTATAGCATTAATAGCCCTTTGTAGGCTTGGGGAACATAACTTAGCTACTTCCATTTGCCAGTAGTTATTAACAAAGTAAATTAACTGTCCATTATAGTCTCTACCTACCTTTGCCGTGCTGTTGGACTGTGGAACTATAGCTTCATGCAATTCACGTTTTTTAGATTTTCTGGCAATATTAATCAATGTTTGTTTTGGATCACTAATTTCGTCTACATTTTGAGGAATCAATGTTTGTGAAACTACCAAGAATTTGGCAAAGCTTTCTCTATCAGCTAAAAGCCATGCTTCTATTTCCCTGACAGCGATACGAAACAACAGATTAGGATGTTTCGGAGATGGTAGCCATTCTTGAATTAGTTCCTTTGGACATTCTGCTCTATCAAGGTCTGTTAAAACTATATAAGGCGTTCCTTTGGCAGCATTATTAAATCCTTTGATATTCTTTTTAAGATAGCCGAAACCGTTTTTAGAATAACAATTACCCACTATATAAGGGCGGTTTGATTGGTGTAAAATTGCCCGCAATACAGCTTCACTCAGTGGGTCTTCAACAGCTAAATTAATAGGTATCAAATCCACTATAAATGAATCTCCAATTGATTAATCTCAGATGGTTTAGTTAATGGCAATACTGCTTCAGCTATGCTTAACCCTCCTTCTAACAGATCACGGACATTATCAATTGAAGATGCTGTAATAACTTTAGTTCCTTCTGGACTTGGTATTAAAAGTAGGATTTCTTCACCCCCAATTCCTTCATCTTCCAGTAAATCTGCACTATGTGTAGTAAGTATTATTTGTCTTTTTTTCTGACGCTGTATTCGATACATTAAAGAAGGTAATTTTTTAACTATAGCTGCATTTAAAGATAACTCTGGTTCTTCAAGAAGTAGTAGTGAATCACTTTCTAGCAATGACCATAACAAGCCGATTAGACGTAATGTTCCATCTGAAAATTGATCTTCCCTTTGTTTACCAGCTTGAGGTCGCCAATGCTCATATACTGCTTCTAAATGAGGAACACCCATTTCATCTTTTATATCAGTAAGCTGTTTCAATTGGGGAACAGCAGAACGCAAAGCATTTTCAATTTTTGTTAGTCGAGATTTGCGAGTCTTTTCAGGAGTTTTGGTAATGCGTTCTAGAAAACTTCTGCCAAAAGCATCTTCTGAAATTCCCTGTCCAGAAAATGCCTCTGGATAACGAAGTAACTGCGGTACAAGATGTAGATATAGAACTGATTCAAAAAACTTAGCAATTTCTCGAAAATTGGCATTAGCACTGATTTGCTCTAAGTGGGTCTGTGTTCTTCGTAATTCATCTTTTTTATCGTCTATATCTGGTCTATTAACTATTATTTCATTTCCCTTCCATACACGCTCGTAGTCTAAAATAGGTTGACGATAACCTCTAGTTTGTTGGGTTATGCCAATAGCATATTTCCATATAAGTTTATGTTTTTTAGGTTCATTACCAGAATATTCAGATAGATGTACTTCAATTTCAATCTTGGGATTTTGCCGCGCTGACAAACAGCGAATTTTAGATACTCCTCCACGATCTTTTACCGCTGTCTGTAAACCACCTCCGGGTTTAGCAATGTCACGTAAAAAGCGAAATACATCCAGAAAATTAGATTTACCGCAGGCGTTAGGACCGACTATAAAAACTCTATCACCTAATTCGACATCTACTGACAGAAAATTACGCCAATTCTTGAGGATGATATGAGAAATAAACATTAGGAATAAAGAGAAGATTGCAATAGACCAGTTAAAAATAGTAAATTGACTATTTCTTTATCCTATTATAGCTACTTTCCTGGTATAAGCCCTAAATAGATGTTAAGAAGTGATTGATGATTACCAATCACCTCTTTTGCAATTACCCAAAATTACGCTTTCTTTAACCAGCTAAACATGGCACGTAAATCTTTACCAACTGCTTCAATAGGATGTTCTGCTTCTTGACGACGCATAGCAGTAAAACCAGGTTTACCAGCTTGGTTTTCTAGAACAAATTCCCGCGCAAATTGTCCAGATTGGATTTCGCTGAGGATTTTCTTCATTTCCGCTTTAGTTTGGGCGGTGACAACGCGAGGACCGCGAGTATAATCACCATATTCGGCAGTATTAGAAATACTATCGCGCATGGTAGCTAAACCACCTTCTACGACTAAATCAACGATTAATTTGACTTCGTGCAGACATTCAAAATAAGCGAGTTCTGGTTGATAACCTGCTTCAACTAAGGTTTCAAAACCGGCTTTGATTAAAGCACTCAAACCACCACACAATACTGCTTGTTCCCCAAACAAATCGGTTTCGGTTTCTTCACGGAAAGTAGTTTCCAAAATACCGGCGCGTGTACCACCAACACCTTTAGCATAAGCCATAGCGCGATCGCGTGCCTGACCAGTGGCATCTTGATAAACTGCAAATAACGCAGGTACACCTTGTCCTTGTTCGTAGGTACGACGCACTAAATGTCCAGGTCCTTTAGGTGCAACCATGACGACATCAACATCAGCAGGAGGTACAACCTGTGCAAAGTGGATATTAAAACCATGTGCAAAAGCTAAAACGTTTCCGGCTTCTAAATTGGGTTCAATTTCGTTTTTGTAAATTGTTTTTTGGACTTCATCTGGTAATAAAATCATGATGAAATCAGCAGCTTTGGCAGCATCAGCCACATTTTTAACTGTCAAACCAGCAGCTTCGGCTTTGGCTGTGGACTTACTGCCGGGATATAATCCGACAATGACGTTTACACCGCTATCTTTGAGATTCAGCGCGTGAGCATGACCTTGTGAACCATAACCAATAATAGCAACGGTTTTACCTTTTAAAAGGTCTAAATTAGCATCTTCATCATAATACATACGCGCCATAGAAGCATCTCCTGTTTATAAAGGCTGTCATGAAATTGGCAGACTTATGATTGTATCGCAAATTGGGGAATAGGGAACAGGGAACAGGGAACAGGGAACAGGGAACAGGGAACAGGGGGGAATTTCTTTCTGACTCCTGACTCCTGGGTGGGCGCAGGCCCTGCGCCCCTACCTCCTGACTAATCCACTACTTTTCTTTTTTTTTAAGAAGTTCAAGATAAACAGAAATAATTGTGATAATTTTGATACAAATTTGTTAAGAATAGTTACAGCCCTGTAATGGAAGGAAATATTTTTTATGGTTGATCTAGCTGACAAGAAACCAGTTCATCAAGTCGTGATTATTGGTGGTGGTTTTGGTGGATTGTATGCCGCTAAGTCTATGGCTAAGGCTAATGTGCAAATCACGCTGATTGATAAACGCAATTTTCACCTGTTTCAACCACTGCTGTACCAAGTCGCTACAGGTGCTTTGTCCCCAGCGGATATTTCCTCTCCCTTGCGGGCTGTCCTCAGCAAGAGTAAGAATACTAAGGTGCTGTTGGGTGAGGTGAATGATATTGACGCTAACGCCCAAAAGGTGATGGTGGGTGAGGAGACTGTCCCCTACGATACCTTAATTGTGGCTACAGGGGCGAAGCATTCCTATTTTGGTAAGGATAACTGGGAAGAATTTGCACCGGGTTTAAAGACTGTAGAAGATGCAATTGAGATGCGTCGGCGGATATTCTCTGCCTTTGAATCGGCTGAAAGCGAAAGTGATCCGGTAAAACGCCAAGCTTTGTTAACTTTTGTGATTGTTGGTGGTGGTCCAACTGGGGTAGAATTAGCGGGAGCGATCGCTGAATTGGCAACTAAAACCCTAACAGAAGATTTCCGCAACATTGACACCTCAGAAACCAGAGTTTTATTGTTAGAAGGTTTAGATCGGATTCTTCCCCCTTTTGCCCCCGAATTATCCCACACAGCGGAAACATCATTAAAGGCTTTGGGCGTAGATGTGCAAACCAAAACTTTGGTAACACATATTGAAAATGATATTGTGACGATTAAGCAAGGTGATGATGTCAAAGAAATTGCAGCAAAAACTGTGTTGTGGGCTGCGGGTGTGAAAGCCTCAGCAATGGGGAAAGTTTTGACAGAGAAGACGGGAGTTGAGAGCGATCGCGCTGGTCGTGTTATGGTTGAACCAGACTTAAGTATTAAAGGATTTCCCAACATCTTCGTAGTTGGTGACTTAGCAAATTTCGCCCATCAAAATGATAAACCTTTGCCGGGAGTTGCACCAGTCGCCATGCAGGAAGGCGAATATGTAGCTAAACTCATTCAAAAACGTTTGAAAGGTGAAACACTACCCAAATTCAAATATGTGGATAGAGGTAGTTTAGCAATGATTGGGCAACACGCCGCAGTTGTTGATTTAGGATTTATCAAACTCAGAGGTTTCTTGGCGTGGTTTGTTTGGTTATTTATTCATATTTACTTCTTGATTGAATTTGATAATAAGTTAGTTGTGATGATTCAATGGTTGTGGAGTTATTTTACCCGCAATCGTGGCGCAAGATTAATTACAGGTAAGGAAACCATTGCCCCTGTACCAATTGTAAATAGTGATAATCACACGCCAGTTATCACAAAAAAGCCGTTAAATGTGTAGTTGGTAGTTTGTTCACTCGTTCCCAGTCTCCGACTGGGAATGCCCTCTAGAGACTCTGCCTCCCATAATAACTTGAAATCAAAAACTTATAGTGTGTACGAAAGATTAGGTGATGATGGTTTGACAACTTGGCATCCAGCATTTTTAGCCTTGGGTGAAACTTTCGTCTCATTCCCAGTCAGAGACTAGGAACGAGCTTAAGTTGACACATATCAGGTTATTTTCTCCTCAAATTAACGGCTGATAAATATCCTCAGAAGCCGGATTAAGATAGGGATGCTGCACATCAATCAAATTTTTGGCAAAGTGTTGGTTAATTAATTCTATTCTTTCTTCTAAAGCATTTTTACCCTTTTGCCAAGATTCTAACAGCGCATTGGCAACAATTTGACAACGGTTCATCCCAAAACTTTCTTGAGGAGCAAATTTTTGATTTGGTTCTTCTGCTAACCCTAATCCCGGTGCTAAAAATTTTGTAAATAAGGGAATTTCCGGCTGAAAGTAAGCTTGATGTTTTTGATAAATATCTTGAAGAATATTCCGAATTGTGGGGTAATCTTGGCGGTCAAAATGCAGCACACCTGCATCATAACGCTGATATGCTGTGGGATTATAAAGAACTTGAAAACTAAAGGCAATTGCCACATTATTCAAGGCTTTGGTTAAGCTATCCATGAGGACAATTGCCCCGGATGATGTCACATGAAAATAAATTCGTCCTCCTCCTAAATCAGTATTTTGGGGAGATTGATTTTCTATTGCTGTATTACTTACTGCCACATAACAGCCATTTTGCAAGCGATTTTTAGGCATCCATATTGCTATTAATTCCCCCACTTTAGGGGACTTTTTCCGGGGTTGCAGATGACATTCTGGCTCAATATATAAGGTTAATCCATCCTTATTTACAGCCATACTACCATCAGGTTCAATTCTCAAAATCTGCCAATCTGGTTCATAATGACCTGTACCATGATTGCTATGATGTAGTTGTTCATAGAATTCTTCATCTACACCTAAACTATTATTTTCTAGGAAATTTATCTGAGATTGACAATTACTGTTTGTGGCTAAGACTGTTTGTAGTGAACCATTGTAATAAATACCATAGAGGAAATTTCTCAACAGTATATTCAAATATTTCTGTTTTAAAGAAGGTGAGTTTTGTTGAAACCTGTTTGCTATATTTGTGGGTAAGGCAAAAGGTTGATAATTGGGATGGTAAATACAAAAATTAGGTTCAATCTGGATATTATTGGCAATATCGAATAATGAATTGAGAATTTGATTGGTAGAGTCATCAAGCATTAATTTGTTTTGCACCTCAAATTTTCGGAAAATATATGGGAAATATCAGGTTTAGATGAGGCTGTATGGCATAATATTTCCAAGAAAATCGACCGCAGATAAACGCAGATAAACGCGGATAAGAAGGGATGAGTTCATGGATTTTATGATTCTGTTTAGCCTCACAATATGATGGAATCATTATTACTAACAACCGCGTAGACGAGTTTTTTCGTAATAAAGACGCACTAATTGTTGTTCTTTATGGGGTTGAGGAAGTTTCTGGAGTGTGGGGACAGATTGGAGGATTTCTGCGGCGGAGATGCCAAAAATCGTCAATACTGCCTGTTCTGGCACTGTTAAGAGGCTTTTAGCAACTTCGAGCATACACAGATTACTATTATCAAAGGATTTTTGGGATTCGATTCTGTGTTGAATTTGTTGAATTAATGCTAAACCGGCAAACTTAATTACTCGCAGAATGAAGTCTTGATGATATTCTAAAATCATGGGAAAAGCATCAAGATAAGCCCGAATTAAAGCTAAGATTGAAGGCTGTATTGCTTCTAGAGGAATCATGGCTAAATTTAAAGATTCTTCTAGGTCTAATGTTGGATCTACTACTAGGCTAGACAGCCACACGCCTAAATAACTGGCTAATAAGTTTCCTAAATCAAAAGCTGGATCTCCCCAACCGCAAGCTTCCCAGTCAATTAATTTTGTCAAGCAGTTATCTAGCTGTTCCCATCGAGAATGAACTAGAATGTTGCTTAATTGTAGATCATTGTGAGTTAAACAAGATGGTTTCCAATCATAAGCTAGGTCAGCGATCGCTGATTCTAAACTTTCGTAACGCTGATACAGGAGATGAAATTGTAGTGCTTCGGTGGGAATTGTCCCAAATGTGTCTGGATTTATTGAGGGTATACCTTGAGCAGGATTGTAAAAATTATAGCGAAACTGTCCTGCGGGGGCAGTGGACATAAAATCACGATACTCACGTTTATTAAACGTGGCTCGGTGTAATCCTGCTAACGTATTACCAATCGCGCTGGCGATCGCTGTGGGGAACATACTACTCTGTTGATAAAATTTTCCTAACTCCACATATTCGCTGAAGTAGCTCCGCACCAGAATAGAATTCTCTTCATCAAAATGTAACAATGATAATGCGATCGCTCCAATATTACCAATCACTGGAAATTGCTGTAATAGTTGATGAAACAGCCATTCATTAAAGAGTTCATGGCAATTTTGCTCATTATTAATGTGACGTTCTTGTTTAATTAGCAGTTGGCGATTATCTGCCAGGATTACCAGTAAATTCCCATTTTTCTTGCTATTTTCTGGCAATACAGATTTATATGCAGCGCCATCTTCCGCGCTACACAGTCCTGCCTTGTGCAGATACTGGATAACATTTTGAGAAGACAGTGATAACAACATGAATTATTTCCTAGTTATTTAAATGGCTAAAGAATTACCGCAGTCAATATTGAGGTGGCTGTAGCAGTTCTTAAGTTAATGGTAAAAAATTTACGAACCATTGCTACTATCTACTAATATCCCATTTGTGTCAGAAAGACCTGCCAAAATGGCAATATTAGCTATTTTTCTACTTTCAAGTCTACGGAAGAAACTATAAAATCTTTACAATATCTGTAGTAGAGCTTTGCACCTTGAATCAAACATTACTGTTGCCAAAATAATTGCTGGTACATATCCAGTGAAAACAACGGTTACTTACATTTGTCAGTGATCCATGTTTCCTGTATGTATGTTAGCAATTTATCCTGACAATCAGTATTAGTTTACTTTTGTCCCCAATCCCCTCTAGTATAATATATAAATGGCTACACTTGTATTCCTGTAGGTATAAGAGTCAGGAGTCCAGGAGGTAGGAGCGCACGCTTCGCTATCAGGAGTATGGCTAACGCCACGCTACGCTATCAGGAGGTAGGGGCGCAGGGCCTGCGCCCATTCAGGAGTTCAGGAGAAAGAATTGGAGGGAGGCAAGAATAATATAAATTAGACACAAGTAATAGGACAGAATTAATTACACAATTGATTTTTCTGTTCCCTGTTCCCTGTTCCCTGTTCCCTGTTCCCTTTTAACCAGTTGATTGATGGATCATCTACCAATGCTGATGGCAAATACTATATCTTATACAGCGGTGCAACTTTTACAACGCCAAGCTGCCTCTCTTTTACTGTACCAATCTGTCCTAGACAGCGACGTAGGCAGAGCGTTTCTGAATTTATTACAAACCATCCGTTATACTGATGGAGATGGGCGAGATTGCCTCCAGGCTTACGGTAGTTATTTCCAAGCTTTAGCCAACAGTCATCAAACCTGGGAAGAATATCTGATTCAGCAAATTCTGACTGCGGATAATCCTTTTAGCAAATTGGCACAACGAGAGGAGTTTAGGCAATTACCCTCGGCTTTAGTAGTGGCTGTGCAACATGATTTGCAAATATTACAAAGTTTATATGAATGTAATAGTGCAGTTTTAAGTGAGTGGGTACAAATGGCGACGCATTTACCGATTTCTCCTGTGGTTTGGTATCGAGAACCGGAAACCCTAGCAGGAGAAACGGGTTTAATGATATCTCTTCCCCTGTTGGCAAATTGGGGTGATGCAGTAGCAGATTTAGCCGCTTATTATCAGCAATATGGAACTGGTTTATTTGCCAAATATAGGGCTTTCCGTTGGCAAAGTGGGCAGTTAGTTGGTATTACTTGTCCTGATGCGGTAAAACTGTCTACATTGGTGGGTTACGAGTGGCAAAAAGATGCTTTAGTCAAAAACACAGAGTTCTTATTGTCAGGCGAAACTGCATTGCACGTTTTACTGTATGGTAGTCGTGGTTCAGGTAAGTCTTCTTTAGTTAAATCTTTATTAAATGAATATAGTCATCGAAACTTGCGCTTAATAGAAGTTTCTAAGTCAGAATTGCCAGATTTACCAAAAATTGTCGAATTGTTGCGAGGTGTTCCCCAAAAATTTATTATTTTTGTAGATGATCTTTCCTTTGAAGAAGATGATAATAGTTTTAAAGCAATGAAAGTTGTTTTAGAGGGAAATGTAACTGCCAGACCGGAAAATGTAGTTGTATATGCTACGTCTAACCGTCGCCATTTAATCCGGGAATATTTTACTGATAGACCAGCCCCCAAGGATAACAATGAAGTTCATGGTTGGGATACAATGCAAGAAAAGTTGTCTTTTAGCGATCGCTTTGGTCTAACATTAACTTTTGAAGCCGCAGATCAAAAAACCTATTTACAAATAGTCCAGCACCTAGCAGCAAATATTAATATTTCTCCCGAAGATTTAGAATACAAAGCTTTACAATGGGCAACCCGTCATAATGGCCGTTCTGGCAGAACCGCAAGGCAGTTTATTGACTTTTTAAAGGCAGATTTAGCTGTATTTGGTGAAAATGTGAGGAATAATGACGTTAATTACTAATAATTCTAACAACTTGGCTACCATAAAACCTAGTAAGATACAACCAACTATAGTTAGTCATCGAGTCGTACTAGGAATAACCGCTTTTAGTGTCAGTTTTGGTTTAAGTCTTGTTCCTAATTGGGATATTTCTAGAGCCTTTTTTACGGGAATAATTACGGTATTAGCTACTTATGCAGCCGCATTTCTCGTTGATAAACGGCGAAGAAATGATGAGTGGAAAATGATTGGTTCTCTCCAAAGACGGATTCGAGATATAGAAGGGTTAAAATCGCGTATTCTCAAAGAAATACACCAATTAGAAGAATATAGAAATTTATTGTATGCAGAAACTCAGCAGTTAGAAAACCAAATTGGAGATTGTCGTAGTCAAAGAGATAGTTTACATCGAGATATCGGGACATTTGCGGCTCAAAAAAAGCAAATTGAAGCCGAAATTTATAATCTTAAAAATGAATTTGCACATTTAGAAAATAGTAATATAGAACTAAATAATAGTTGCAATAATTTGATTGCAGAAAAGCGACGATTAGAACTAAATTGTCACGCCTCCCGTGCTGAAATCAACCAAATTCAACCTCAAATTGATACAATCAAACAGCAGAAAAAAGAATTAGAAAATGATGTAATTTTGTTAGAAAGACTTAAACCACAACTAGAAGAAAAGCTTTATGAACTACGAATAGAAATTCAAAATCAAGAACTGGAAATTACTAAACAAAATAATCTACTAGTAGAAACAGGTATAACTAGAAATAATCTGGAAAATACGCTCAAATCATTACAGAATAAGACATTAGAACAAAAAACGGAAGTTAATCAACTACAAAATCAAATTTCTGTCTTACAAGATGAACGGGATTTATTACAAAATCAAGTTTGGGAATTACTTCAACAAGTGGAAACAATCAATCCCTCAACATTGCCCGATAATGAAGAAAATAATTTAGATTTGTTTCCTTTTGATGAATTATTAGAACCATTAGATCCAATAAAGGGGAAACATGATCACACCGAAAATTTACCAGCAAAATGGAATAATTTTTTCAACCATCTCCCCGGTTATGAAATTCAGGTTTTGAAAGCCATACTGGAACAAGACAACCCCAAAGCTACTATTAAAGAAATTGCTGAAGCTAATATTACTATGCCCAATCTTTTGATTGATGCTATTAATGAAATAGCTAGTAATACGATTGGTGAATTAATTATTGAAACCAATACTGAAGTTCCTGAAATTGTTGAAGAACATTTATTAAATGTGAAAACAATGATTACTAAATATTCAGAAATCAGTTACAGCAGAATTCAGGAGTAAACCTGGCTTTGTGTATAGGTTTCAATTGAGATTTTGTACCTAAAAATGATTTAAGGCAGAGTCTTTGAGAATTCATTCCCATACAGAGTATGGGAACGAGAGAAATGAGAAATTGAGAACCGGACAAGGTAATCACAATATTAATTGATCGTGAAATTCAGATTTTTGGGCGCAGGCCCTGCGCCCCTACTTTTGCTATGATGCTGCTTAGACATCAATTAAAATGTTGCCTGCTTCCACTTTAATAGGATAGGTTGGTAAGGTTTTTTCCGAGGAAACCATTGACAGCAATTTACCAACTACGGGTGGGAAGGGACACCAAGTTTTTACTTCTCCATTACCCAAGTCAAATGCACTGCGGTGGAAGGGACAAACTATCGCCCCATCTTCAATTTTTCCTTTCTTCAAAGACATTTTTAAGTGAGGGCAGGTATCATCTACAGCATAAAGCTGATTTTCGTGGTTTAAGAGTAAGATCTTGCGATCGCCCACTTTGACTACTTCCCGCGCACCAGCAGCCAGTGCGTTAGCAGCTAAAACTTGAGTCCAAGCCATGAGATTCTCCTTATTTTCAATAGACCTGTTCTTAGTTTCTCGCAATTGTGTCTTATGCGATCGCTAATAAGTACCTGTGCAAAATTTATTGAACATTTTCAAAATCACTAAACCCATCAATTTTGTAGGGGGCCAACCCCTGTGGTTGCCCCAAATACGGGGGTAGGGGCGCAGGGCCTGCGCCCAAAAGTCTGACTGCCCCCAGAAGAGTACCTAAAATTGAGAAATTTAGATTTAGGCAAACTCAATCGTGTTGACAAAATCTAAAATAGCTTTTCTCATTTTCTTCGCCTCTTCCTTCACAGAACCAGATATTTCACCATTTAAAAAGCTGCGTTGACTACTAACTATATACAAACATTCATTATTGACAAAAGACAGCAATCCTCTATAGGCATCTAATCTTATGCCATTATTGCCATTAGTTTCCTGCTTGGATATAGTTGAACCTTGAGGCATATTTACTAATACATAGTAATAAGTTTCTAAAGTATCTTGCCAATATTCTTTATATTTCACTTCCGCCGTAGGAACATGAGAAATAATGGCTTGAGGGACATATTTATCCACCAAAACTCTATGCAGATATACCTCATCTTCTTGGGATTCTAGATCATCAATTTCTTCTAGGGAGAGAGGATAATAATCAATTCTCAGTAAAGTCCCAGTATCGTCCGAAAAACTCACCATTCCTTCCTCAGTTTGCAGTGTTCCTCCCTGTTCAGAATTTACAGGAATAGGAACTATAAAGTTACCCAAAGGTGATTGATAAAATTGTTCACCAGCTTCATTGAAAATAACTGCTTCATATTCTTCCTCGACATATTCCTCCTCATCCCCAGCTTCTATTGAGGCAATTATCTCTTTGATAATTTCTTCTGCTTCTTCATCATCCAGTTCTAAAGCTATTTGTAGTTGTTTCAGGAAAACCTTTTTATTTGCCGGGATAATTAAATTTTCCGCATCTAAAAGCATAATCACTCCAGCCGCAAAACCATCTAAAACTGCTTCACCAGAAATTGCCGCATTAGCAGCATTAAACAAAGAACCTAATCCCACCTCTCCGGCAATTTCTATGAGTCTATCCACCGTTTCTAGCATTTCTTCTTCTGAGTATTCATCAAATATCTCAAACTCCCAAAGAATATCAGCTAAACTTTCGGCATCTATGTCTTCACTGCCAGAATCAACTATTGTTGCAATTACAGCGATTGCCGCTACCGCTTCTTGTGCATTTAATGATTCTTTGATCGTCTCTTTCGATTTGAAAATATAATCATACTTTGTCATAACTTCTATCTCCTCAATTAATTTGTTGTTTGTACTCAATTACTAGGTTGAGAAATCCGGGTTTCAATATCTTCCAAGGTCCGCAATAATAGGCGATTTGCCTGTAATTGCCAACCCCATTTCTGAATCCTAAAGGCTGCTACAGTCCCCCCAATAGCTGCTAATAAGCCAATGGGTTGATTCAGGGAAATACCCAATAACAAACCCAAACCAGCAATTCCCCAAAATGGCAAAGCTACGGTTTGTCTTTGCTCTTCCACAATTTCTGCAATTTTACCAGATGGTATTGTAGCTAATAATGTCGCTTTTAGTTGCCTCTGTTCTGCTAATGGTACTGATAGACTAATCTTGCGGCGGAGTTTTTCCATTTTGCGGGCATCAGTGCTATACTCCGTAAGTTCATCTTCTGCCATTTTTAGCAGTCGTTCTAATTGTGACATAGTAGATTAAGTTTTTTGACTGTATTAGAGCTATTATTCTATATTTGTGGACAACAAGATCCCCGACTTCTTAGAGAAGTCGGGGATCTAACTCGAAAAACCCCTGAAGAACATCATGAAAAAAACTTGGTTTCGATTAGGCATAATAA
Source organism: Anabaena sp. 54 (assembly GCF_017355725.1). Taxonomy (NCBI): domain Bacteria; kingdom Bacillati; phylum Cyanobacteriota; class Cyanophyceae; order Nostocales; family Nostocaceae; genus Anabaena; species Anabaena sp. 54. Next base: position 104,858 of record NZ_JAAVWA010000006.1, on the reverse strand, counting down.
GCATATTTCTACTTTCCTTGAGCTTACGTTTTTGGGGACTAAGCCGATTTAATACTTTAGTATTTGATGAAGTTTATTTTGCTAAATTTGGTAACAACTATCTGACCCATACACCATTTTTTAATGCTCATCCACCATTAAGTCAATATCTGATTGGGTTAGGGATTTGGATGAGTCAATACATTCCTATTGGTCGAGATACTGTCAATAGTCTCACAGATTCTTTATTATCTCCTTGGAATTATCGGTGGGTAAATGCGCTCACTGGTTCATTAATTCCCGTAATCGTGACTTTATTAACTTATCAATTTAGTTATCGTCATCGGTTTGCTTTGTTAGCAGGATTTTTTACAGCCTGTGATGGATTATTTTTAGTAGAATCTCGTTATGCTTTAAGTAATGTTTATATAGTTATCTTTGGTTTACTCGGACAATGGTTATTATTGTTGGCATTAGATCAGCAAAAACAAAACCGTTGGTTGTGGTTAATTCTCTCTGGTATTAGTTTTGGTGCTTCTATTGGTACAAAATGGAATGGTTTATGGTTTTTAGCGGGTGCTTATGGTGTATGGATAGCAGCCTGGATAATTCGCTGGTTGCAATATGAAGATCATCCATCTCGTAGTCCATTATTTTCTTGTTTACGGTTTTTTAATTCTGCCAATGATTCCCCAACGGATACTATAAAATCACCCTTGCAAAATCTGACAAAAATAAATATTTGGCAAATGGGTTCTTATTTAGGAATTATTCCCGCAGTTATTTATAGTCTGATTTGGATTCCTCACCTCCAACTAGATAAAAGATATGGATTTATTGAAGTTCATAAACAAATTTTACACTTTCATCTGCAATTAGGTGGTAATAGTCCTAGCGTTCATCCTTATTGTGCTGCATGGTATAAATGGCCATTGTTAACTCGACCAATGGCTTATTATTATCAAACTGCTCAAAGTACCAAGGATTCCTTACCTGTATTTGGACCGCCCTTACCTGATGGTGCTGGTAAAGTAATTTATGATGTTCATGCTATGGGGAATCCTTTTCTATGGTGGTTTGGTTTAGCTGCAATGATCTTTCTAATTGGTATGGTAATCATCACAATTACGATGCCGATAATTGAAAAAAAGCGGTTATTTATCCCGAAAAATCTCGGCGTTGATACTTGGATTGGCTTATTTTTAGTCATAAATTATGGGGCTAATCTCCTCCCTTGGGTGGAGGTAACAAGGTGTGTTTTTATCTATCATTATATGTCTGCGGTTGTATTTACATTTATAGCGATCGCTTGGGTTGTTGATCAATGTCTGCTGAGTTATCATCGGCAAATTCGGGCAGTAGGTGTGACTATAACTTTTATCATTGTCGCTGCTTTCATTTTTTGGATGCCTATTTATCTAGGTTTACCTATCTCTCCTGATGGTTATAGAATGCGGATGTGGTTTAGTTCTTGGATTTGATAGAAATTTCTTAATATATATACACAAATCCTGTAGCTTCAATCATGTAAATTTTTACATTTCTTATCTATATATTTGGTGACAGCTAGTTCTTCTGTGTAAGAATATTAGGTAAGGGCAACTATAACTGTGGGCTTTGCCACTATCAGAGGTACTGAATCGAAAAGAATTTTTATAGGTGTGAGGAGTTTAGATTAAACCTACAGGTTTTATGCTCCAAAATTATAGGGAAAGGATTTTATGGATATCAATGTCAAGCAGCAGCATATTAATATCACCAGCTTAAAAGAAGCACCAATACATTTGGTTAGTGAAATTCAGCCTCATGGGGTTTTGTTAGTCTTACAAGAGCCAGATTTACAAATATTACAAGTTAGTCAAAATACTTTCAGCACTTTTGGCATATCGCCAGAAGATATGCTGCAACAGGAATTAGAAGATTTACTAGATCCTTACCAAATCCAGAAAATTAAATTTTGGTTGTCAGAAGAAAATCTGGATTTTATTAATCCTACAAAAATTTGGATTAGGAAACAGGGGGATGAATATACAATATTTGATGCCACTTTCTATCGTAACTCTGAAGGATTTTTAATCTTAGAATTAGAACCTACAGCATCTCAAGAAAATATTCCTTTCTTGAGTTTTTATCATTTAGCTAAATCCTCAATTAATCGCTTAGAAAAAAGTAAAAGTCTCCGTGATTTCAGTCAAATAATTGTGCAAGAAATCCGCAAAATAACCGGATTTGACAGAGTGATGTTATATAAATTCTGTGATGATGGACATGGTTCTGTGATTGCTGAAGAAAAAATAGCTACTTTAGAGTCTTATTTAGGATTACATTATCCAGAATCAGATATTCCTCAGCCAGCACGACAATTATTTCTAGAAAATTCTATTAGAGTTATTCCCGATACAAATATTCAATCATCAGCCGAACTTTTCCCTAGAATTAACCCAGTTAGCGGACAACCCATTGATTTAACTAATTCAATTCTCAGAAGTGCTGCACCATGTCATCTAGAATATTTACATAATATGGGCGTGGCTGCATCTTTGACAATTTCCTTAATTAAGGATCACAAACTTTGGGGTTTAATTGCTTGTCATCATCAATCACCCAAATATGTTTCCTATGAATTACGAAAAGCTTGTGAATTTTTAGGAAGAATCATATTTTCAGAAATTTCTGGCAAAGAAGAAACTGAAGATTACGACTATCAGCTAAATTTAAGCCATATTCAATCACTATTGGTTGAATATATGTCTCAAGAACCGAACTTTATTGATGGTTTAGTCAAAAATCAAATAAATCTGCTCAATTTAACTAATGCTGAAGGTGCAGCCATCTATTTTGGTGGAAAATATACTCTGATTGGTAATACTCCTCAAGAAGAAGAATTGAATTTTTTAGGAGAATGGCTGAGAAACAATGGAGAAGACGAGGTATTTTTCACCGATTCTTTACCGCAAATCTATCCAGACGCGATTAGCTTTAAAAATGTGGCGAGTGGTTTATTAGCTATCCCCATTTCTGGGAAAAATTATGTATTATGGTTTCGACCAGAAATGATTCAAACTGTGAATTGGGGTGGAAATCCCCATCAGGCTTTTTCAGTTGATGAATCCGCAGGAAATGTCCATTTGTCTCCCCGCAAATCATTTGATTTATGGAAAGAAATAGTTCAATTAACATCTTTACCCTGGCAAAATGTAGAAGTTAAAGCTGCATTAGAATTACAAAAATCCATCATCAATATTATCCTTCGTCAAGCTGATGAATTAGCCCAATTAGCTGAAGATTTGCAACGTTCTAATGTAGAATTGAGAAAATTTGCCTATGTCGCTTCCCATGATTTGCAAGAACCATTAAATCAAGTAGCCAATTATGTGCAACTTTTGGAAATGCGCTATGAAGCAGAACTAGACGCAGATGCAAAAGAGTTTATTGGTTATGTTGTCGAAGGTGTAATTTTAATGCAGACCTTAATTGATGACGTACTCGCATACTGCAACGTAGATACATTAGGAATTACTTTTCAAGTTACCGAAGTCGAAACAGCTTTAAATCGGACCTTGAAGAATTTACGTCAACGCATTGTGGAAACCGGCGCAATTATTACCCATGATCCCTTACCCGCAGTTATGGCTGATGAAACACAGTTAATCCAGCTATTTTTGAACCTCATTGGTAACGCGATCAAATTCCACGGTAGTCAATCACCAAGGATTCATATTAGTGCGAAAAGATTGGAAGATGAATGGTTATTTTCAGTTCAAGATAACGGGATTGGCTTAGATCCGCAATTTAGCGATCGCATTTTTACCATCTTTCAACGTCTACACACCAGAGATAAATATCCGGGTACAGGAATAGGTTTGGCTATTTGTAAGAAAATAATTGAATGTCATCGTGGACGAATCTGGGTAGAGTCACAACTCGGTCGGGGTGCGACCTTTTACTTTACAATTCCCGTCAGAGGTTGTGATCATGAGCGTCAAAATGGCAGAAACACACAAAATTATCTTTTTAGTGGAGGACAATAAGGCTGATATTCGTCTCATTCAAGAAGCATTAAAAACCAGTTTATTACCTCATCAAGTAATCACAGTTAGGGACGGTGTAGAAGCTATGAATTACCTCCATCAAGAAGGAGAATATGCTAACGCACCACGTCCTGACTTGATTTTATTAGACTTAAATTTACCCAGAAAAGATGGTAGAGAGGTATTAGCAGAAATTAAATCCGATCCTCAACTCAAACGCATTCCCGTCGTCATTTTAACAACCTCAAAAAATCAAGATGACATTTTCCATAGTTACGACTTACACGCTAATTGCTATATTACCAAATCTCGTAACCTGAGTCAATTATTCCAAATCATCCAGAGTATTGAGAAATTTTGGTTTTCTACCGTTACCTTACCATTAGAATAAAACTACCGAATCAGGAGGTAGGGGCGCAGGGCTTGCACCCACTCAGGAGTCAGGAAGAAGAAAGAATCAGGAATAATAGTTTTTTACTTTCTGGCTCTTACTGTAAATTTTATATCTCCTACAAGTGGATACTACTACATTCAATATATCCTTGAAAACTAATCTAATCAAAGTCTATTTAACCAAGAACTCGCAAAAGGTAAAACCAGGAAATGATTACCGCAACTTCCACACTAAAAATCCTCTTAATTGAAGATAACTTAGCAGAAGCCAGGTTATTGCAAGAGTTTATTAAACTCACAAAATCTCAAAATTTTGGTTTAGTTCACGTCCAAAGACTTCAAGACGGAATCAAACAATTAAATAGCCAAAAATACGACGTAATTTTATTAGATTTGACCCTTCCTGACAATCAAGGATTATCTTCCATCCCTCAGTTTTTACAGTGACTTTGCCGATAACAAAATAGATCCCCGACTTCTTAGAGAAGTCGGGGATCTAGGGGATCTGGTTATTATTAAACTACAGCTTCGACTTTTTCCTTCACAGGTACATAAGGTTTTTCCGCACCTTGGGCTAAATACGCAGCTAATTGACTTTCGATTTCATCGCGGACAATTTGCCGATATTCCATAAAATGCTCAATGTGGGCGCAGGTAGAAACGTATTGTTCGATTACCTTGGGATTATGCTTGAGAATGCTAAACAAATGATGCCAGAATTTCCAGCGAGTTTGTCGTTTAAATCCTTGTCGCCAAATCACAATGAGTAAGGCCCTGACAACTACCCATTCTGGTGTTTTTGCCGGTGCTGTCCACTTGGGAGAACCCAACATCATAAAACAGCGATAGGTGCGATCCAAGTAAGCAGCCGGGTCATATAAAGCACAGAAGGCTTCCACATATTCCCTAGCCAATTCTTCTAGGGGACGGGTAGGAATAAAATTCATCAATGTGGTTTGATTGATGTTCCCGTCTTGGTTTTCTCGCAATCTGCCTTCTTTGGTTAAACGATGCCACAACGCAGTATTGGGTAACGCCTGTAACATGGCAAAGGTAGTAGAAGGAATAGCTGCGAGTTCAGCAAAACGGACAATGCGATCGCCTGCACCCGCTTTTTCACCATCAAAACCAATAATAAACCCAGCCATTGGCCGCAGTCCAGCCTTAATAATGGTTTCCACCGACTCAGTTAAGGAACTGCGAGTATTTTGAAACTTCTTAGTTAGTTGTAAACTATCTTCATCTGGGGTTTCAATCCCCAAAAATACCGCTTTAAAGCCACAATCAACCATCAACTCCATCATTTCTTGGTCTTGCGCCAAATCAATGGAAGCTTCCGTATCAAAATTGAACGGATATTGATGATCTTCCATCCAAACTTTTAACTCTTTCAGCAACAACTTCACATTTCGCTTGTTGCCAATAAAGTTATCATCCACCATAAACACACCCCGCCGCCAACCCAAATCATAGAGATAATCTAATTCGGCTAACAGTTGTGCAGGTGTTTTAGTTCGGGGTTTGCGTCCATATAAAACAATGATGTCGCAAAATTCGCACTGGAAAGGACAACCCCGGGAAAACTGCACCGACATCATATCATAGGCATTAAACTCTAATAAATCAAAGCGGGGAATAGGTGTACTAGTAACATCAGGTTTTTCAGCAGCCCGGAAAACTCCCGATTTTTCTCCCCGTTGCACAGCTTCCACAAACATGGGTAAAGTCAGTTCCCCTTCATCAAGAATCAGGTAATCTGCCCCTGCTGCTTCGACTTCATGGGGTGTAGAGGTAGGATAAGGACCACCCAAAGCCACCAGCTTACCCCGTCGTTTCGCTTCCCGAATTTGCTCAAGTAAGTCTTGTTTTTGGACAATCATGGCGGAGAAAATCACCATATCTGCCCATGCCCATTCTTCCTCAGTAGCAGCGCGGATGTTACGATCTACAAGCTTAAACTCCCACTCTTGGGGCAAAATTGCCGCTACCGTCACCAAACCCAATGGTGGCAACAAAACCTTTCTGTCAACTAGCGCCAGAATTTTCTCATAAGACCAAAATGTACTTGGAAATATTGGATAAACTAGCAAAACACGCATAGTATCACCCCTCACGATTTATTTGTGATCTAACTGTAACTAAAATTCAGACTAATTGACTTTTTTCTCAAGCCTGTTGTATGTGAGAATGTCAGAATCAAGATGTCCAGGATTTAAGGATTTACAGGATGAAGACAGTAATTTTCTCACTAATTACGTATCATCACTTGTGTAAACCTCGACTTGATACTTCCTTCCCATTCCAAAATTACTCATGTTTTTTCTCTGTGTTCTCTGTGCCTCTGTGGTTCGTTATTAAAAATTTAGGTAATTTAATAGTAGGATAAGAGTAACTAGCAACTTGGGTGAAGATAATTTTTTATGGATAGTACAAGTTCGGAAAATATTAAATCTAAATATAAGCTAGGTCAGTTTGTTCTGGGAAAAGTAGAATTTCATACACCCTTTGGCGTTTTTGTCAATATTGATGATTCTTTAGCAAAGGTTAGTTTCAGGACGCTCGATTTTACGTCATGCTGGTACATGGGTAGGGGAAATTAAATTTCAACTTTCAAAACTTTGACTAAGAAACCCCATTTATCTGCTGCTTCCTCAATAATTTTTGCTGTTGGTTTACCAGCACCATGTCCTGCCTTCATGTCAATTCTAATTAATACAGGTGCATCACCACCATGCGCTGCTTGTAAAGCCGCAGCAAATTTAAAACTGTGAGCAGGTACTACACGATCATCATGATCTGCTGTAGTAATTAACGTAGCTGGATAAGCTGTTCCCGGCTTCAAATTATGCAAAGGTGAATAAGCATATAAAGCTGCGAATTCTTCTGGGTTTTCTGAAGAACCATATTCAGCCACCCAAGCCCAGCCAATGGTAAATTTATGGAAGCGCAACATATCCATAACACCTACTGCGGGAAGGGCTGCACCAAACAAATTAGGGCGTTGTGTCATGCAAGTACCCACCAATAAACCACCATTACTACCTCCACCAATAGCTAATTTTCCAGGTTGGGTGTAATTATGGGCAATTAACCATTCAGCCGCAGCAATGAAATCATCAAAAACGTTTTGCTTTTGCAATTTCATTCCTGCTTGATGCCATTCTTCTCCATATTCACCACCACCACGTAAATTAGGAACAGCATAGACTCCTCCCATTTCTAGCCATATTAAAAGGCTAACAGAAAAACTTGGTGTTAAGGAGATATTAAACCCACCATATCCATAGAGGTAAGTAGGATTGTTACCATCTAATTTAATTCCTTTTTTGTGAGTAATAAACATTGGCACTTTTGTACCATCTTTACTTGCATAGAAAACCTGTTTTGTCTCGTATTCATCAGCATTGAAATCTACTTCCGGCTGACGGAAAAGTTCACTCTTACCTGTTTTCATGTCATAACGATAAATAGTTCCAGGGGTAGTAAAGCTGGTAAAACTATAAAATGTTTCTGTATCATACCGTTTACCACTAAATCCGCTGGCTGCACCAATTCCGGGTAATTCTACTTCTCGAATAAAATTACCTTTGAGATCAAATATCTTAATTTGGCTATGGGCATCTTGTAAATAATCAGCCACAAATTGATTATTTAAGACACTGACACTTTCTAATGTTTCTACTGCTTGAGGAATAATTTCTTGCCAATTTTCGGGAGTTGGTTTTCTCGTGTCAATGGCAATAACTCTACCTTTTGGAGAATTGAAATCTGTGCGAAAGTAGAAAACATAATCGTCATTATCAATGAAGCTATAATTTGCTAAAAATTGGTTAATTAGTTCGATGACTTCAGAATTTTGATTTGTTAGATCCTTGTAAAAAACTAAGTTTTTGGAGTCAGTTCCTAGCCAGATTGAAATTATCAAATATTTGCCGTCTTCCGTGACATTCCCAGTAAAACCCCATTCTTTTTCATCAGGACGATGGTAAATTAAGATGTCTGTTGATTGGGGTGTACCAAGTTGATGATAATAAAGTTTTTGGTAATAATTAACATCTTCTAATTTGGTTTTTTCATTTGGTTCATCATAACGACTGTAGAAAAACCCTTGATGATCATGAGTCCAAGAAGCACCGGAAAATTTAATCCATTGGAGATGATCTTGTAAATCTTCACCTGTGGCAATATTTCTAACTTTCCATTCTTGCCAATCTGAACCAGAACTAGATAAACCATAGGCTAAAAGTTGACCATTTTCACTGATGGAAATTCCTGAAAGGGCAATTGTACCATCTTCTGAAAGTTGATTAGGATCAAGTACAATTCTTGGTTCTGCATCTAAAGTTGGCAGAGTATAGAGGACACTTTGATTTTGCAGTCCATCATTTTTGAAATAAAAGTAACTTTCACCTTCTTTAAAGGGAGTTCCATATTTTTCATAATCCCAAAGTTTTGTTAGCCGCTGTTTGATTTTTTCTCTGGCAGGAATTTCGTTTAAATAGCTAAAGGTAACTTGATTTTGGGCTTCTACCCAAGCTTTTGTTGCTTCTGTATCCGGGTCTTCTAAGGCTCTGTAAGGGTCGGCGATCGCCATTCCGTGATAATTATCCACCTGCTCACTTTTGCTAACAGTAGGATAGGTCAGAGGTTGGTTAAAGTTAGACATAAATTTAGGATAAATTGTACTAAATTGCTAATACCAATTTTATATGAGTCCGCACAAAATCATCAAATCTGTTAATTCATCTGCGTTTATCTGCGGTCAATTATTTCTGATCTCTGATTCTATGCAGATTCATCTTATTTTGGTATAAATTAATTAATAACATAAAAAAGCCATTATTTGCAATATTGACTCGTTCTCAAACAAGAAAGATAAGAAGGTTACTAACTGAAGGTATCGCTGAGAATTTATTCATCTCTTCATGATTTTGACAGAATCACTAAGTAGGTTGGCGTTGAAAATTGTCGTTGGGGCAAGGGAACAGGGAACAGGGAACAGGAAGAGAGTTTTGAGTGATTTTACTTTTCTTCACATACCTTTAAATTTTTCTGTTCACCTACTTAAGTAGGTTGGCGTTGAAAATTGTCGTCATAGCAAGGCAAGAGGCAAGAGTAAAGAAGTTTTCAGCGATTTTACGTTTCTTTACACAGTTTAGTTTTATTGTATTCACCTACTTATCTTTTTGCGACCAAATAGCATTATGATCAATAGCGATTAATTTGTGTAACCTGGAGATAAAATTGGCGGTAATGCAAAAATTCGCTCAATCTGTAGCTTTGATGCCACCAGCAAAAATTTTTACTGTGGGACTATCTTTCTCTCTGGTAACGGGACTTTATGCTTGTGGTAAGGGAGAAAATTCTGGTATCAATCTTAAAAATTTCAATATTGGTGCTAATGTAACACAGATTCAAGAAATTACCAAAAAAAATCAGGACACGACAGTTTACATTCAAGGTAAAGTAGAAAAGTATGCTCCATTAATCAAGAAAAAATCATATCAAATTAACGACTCAACTGGGAAAATTTGGGTAATCACTAATCAGGGCAATTTCCAAGTCGGAGAACAGGTAGTATTGAAGGGTAATGTTCAGTATCAAAGTGTCCCTTTGGCTGGTAGAGAATACGGTGAAGTTTATTTAGAGGAAAAGTAATTTATGAACAGTCAACTAGCTTATGTAGCCGTTGCCATTCTCTATCGAGAGAATAAGTTTTTAATGCAATTACGGGATAATATTCCTAATATTATAGCTCCTGGTTGTTGGGCTTTATTCGGTGGACATATAGAACCAGGAGAAACTCCAGAAATAGCTGTTCAGCGCGAGGTTGTCGAAGAAATTGGTTATGAGTTGACTGATTTTACAAAATTTGGAATTTATAGCGATGAAAAAGCTGTGCGTTATGTATTTCAAGCACCATTGTTAGTCCCAGTGAGTCAACTTATACTTTCTGAAGGGTGGGATTTAGATTTATTAACAGCAGCAGATATTGACAAGGGTGAATATTATTCTCAAAAAGCCGGAGATATTAGACCTTTAGCAACTTTACCTCAGAAAATTATGCTGGATTTTATCAAAACTCTATAGTCTGATAATCCGATTCACAAACTTTTTGAGTTTTCCAGACATTTTGCCAAAATTATATTAAGTAGGTGAACACAATAAAACCAATCTATGTAAAGAAAAGTAAAATCCCCCAAACCCTCTTCACTCTTGCCTTTTGCCTTTTGCCTTGCCATAACGACGATTTTCAATGCTAACCTACTTATTAATAAATGCCATGCAGCCAGTAAAAAGTCTACCAAATTTACCCAAATGGTTAAACATAGGATTAGCCTTTCCTGTGATTCTTTTAAATGGATGGTTATTAATTCAATTCATTAACTATTTTCAGCCTTTGGTTAGTGTTATTTCCGTTGCTATTCTTCTGGCTTTTGTGCTAGATTATCCCATTCAACTTCTCCAAAAACGGGGAGTACCTCGAATTTTAGCAGTTGTAGTGGTATTGCTGTTATCTATTATTATTTTGGGTGCTGTAGGTGTAATTCTGCTACCACTTATTCTGGAACAATTGAATGAGTTAGCTAATCTTCTTCCCTATTGGATAGAATCGGCAACTCAACAAATAGAAGCTTTGCAAAATTGGGCAGCTACTCAGCAACTACCAGTAAATTTAAGTGGATTAGCTGGTGAAATTTTAGGAAAAATATCAAGTCAATTGCAATCTTTTACTGGGAAAATTTTAGGTTTTGCTTTCGATACTATTGGCAATTTATTGAATTTATTAATCACCATAGTTTTGACTATTTATTTAGTATTGAATGGGGAAAGTTTATGGAATGGCATTTATCTTTGGTTTCCCCCAGAAACAGCGAAAAAGGTGCGAGAATTACTGCGAGAAGATTTTAATAATTATTTCATTGGTCAAGCTACTTTAGGGGCTATTTTAGCCGTATCCATAACATTGGCTTTTGTCGTTTTACGAGTGCCTTTATCACTACTTTTTGGCATAGGAATTGGTTTGTTTTCCCTATTTCCTTTTGGTACTGGTATTGGTATTGGTATTGTTAGTTTATTAATAACTTTAAAAGACTTTGGTTTAGGGTTAGAGGTTGCGGCTATAGGTGTGGCTATTGATCAAATTAATTCTAATATTATTGCCCCACGTATTTTAGGAAATTTAACTGGTTTAAATCCTGTATGGGTGGTAATTTCTTTATTAATAGGCGCAAAGTTAGGCGGTGTATTGGGGTTATTGGTTGCTATTCCTCTTGCTAGTTTTATTAAAGATATCGCTGATACTTGGCGTAATGGTAAATTTAATAAAACTGCTGTTGATAGTGAGTAAATGACAACACCTTTATTTCCTGATTTTGTTTGTCTTGTTGGCAGTTTATTTGTTTAAATTGATAAAAATGTCTGGGACACAATTCCCCAACTTTTAATTAGATTGGGGGAAAATAGTATTCTGTAGGTACAGGCACAAAAATCAAGAAAGTGATTACAATACTCAAGGTGAAATCTAATTCTCTTGAGTGACTAAAGTTATGGAAAATTTTGTTTTTTACAACCCAGTTAAAATCCTGTTTGGTAGGGGTCAAATCGCTAATATTGGTTCAGAAATCCCGGCGAACGCGAAAATTCTGATTACTTACGGTGGTGGTAGTATTAAAGCTAATGGGGTTTATGATCAAGTAAAATTGGCATTGGCTGGTAGAAATGTATTTGAGTTCGGCGGTATTGAACCCAATCCTCATTTTGAAACTTTGATGCAGGCGGTTGAGTTAATCCGCAAAGAAGGTATTGATTTTCTGTTGGCTGTGGGTGGTGGTTCTGTTGCAGACGGGACTAAGTTTATAGCGGCTGCTGTTCCTTTTGTGGGCGACCCTTGGGATATTTTAGCTCATGGCGCACCGGTAACGACGGCTTTACCAATGGGGGTGGTTTTGACTTTACCTGCAACTGGTTCAGAAATGAATACAAATTCAGTTGTGACTAAGTGGGAAACTAAAGAAAAGTTATTTTTCGCTAGTCCCTTGGTGTTTCCGAAATTTTCCGTTCTTGACCCAGAAACAACTTTCTCCCTGCCTCCTCGGCAAATTAGCAATGGTATTGTTGATGCTTTTACTCATGTGATGGAGCAGTATTTGACCTATCCGGTGAATGCACCATTACAAGACCGCATGGCTGAATCAATTTTACAAACTTTGATTTCAGAAGGACCAAAAACTTTAGCTAATCCTACAGATTATGATGCGCGAGCAAATTTGGTTTGGTCGGCGACAATGGCATTAAATGGGTTAATTGCGGCTGGTGTGCCTCAAGATTGGACGACTCACATGATAGGCCATGAGTTGACAGCGTTGCATGGTATGGATCATGCTCAAACTTTGGCGGTTGTGTTACCTGGAACTTTGACGATTAGACGCGATCGCAAGTGGCAAAAACTTCTACAATATGCAGATAGAGTTTGGCAAGTTGTCGGTGGTTCGGAAGAAGAACGGGTAAATGCCGCAATTACTAAAACTCGTGATTTCTTTGAATCAGTTGGTGTTCGCACTCATTTATCTGATTATGGTGTGGGAGTAGAAACTATTCCCGCAGTTATCAAAAATTTAGAAAAACATGGGATGACCGCTTTGGGGGAAAATAAAGACGTTAACCCCCAAGTTGTGGAACAGATTTTAGCTCTTTGTGCTTAAAAGTTAAATCCGCAGGTCAGACGTTTTGTTGTTTGTCTGACCTGCATTAAGTCGGTTGGCGGAGAAATTGGTAGAAATGTAAAAATATTATCGAAATCCTAAAATTTTAATCAGCAATGGGACAAAGAACATCCCATTGAAAAACCGATGCTGATGCAGCCAAATTATTAGAAGGGGCAGTAGAAAATGATAGTATTTAAGAAAAGAGTTAAAAACCTAACACCAACCCATCTGCGTTAATCAGCGTCCATCTGCGTTTGCAATCTCATTGATGAAAATGTTAACCCAATTTGAAAAATTACCCTTTTTGCAAAAATTATGTTGGCAAAGAGAAAATACCGAAGATCTTACTCCTTTAGAAATACTGAGAATATATGAACGCGGGTGGCACTACCGGGGAGTTTTAGGCGACTTAAGCCAAATAGAAACCTTATTTGTGCAACAATTAGCTCAATATTATCATTCATGGTTAGGAGCGAAAATGTTTGAGAGGGAGTTTCATCAAAAAATTTTAAATGTTCTTAATCAATTAAAGGCTAATTTTTTATTAGAGTGTGGCGCATATTTTGGCGGTGGGACTCTGGTTAGTTTAAATCATGGAGAATATAGATTAAGCAAAGATATAGATTTTCTCTGTTCTACTGGTACAGGCTACCGATTACTACGACAAAAAATAGCTGAAAATCAATATAATGCCCTTTTCAACACTCAAAATAATCTCAATCTACCCGGACAAATTAAAGCTGACCAGTACGGAATAAGATTTGCCATTATAGTTGATGAAACCCTGATTAAATTTGAGATAATTATGGAAGGACGGATTGAATTGGGAGAAGCAAATTATCCCATTTGGTCGCCTGTCCCATGCTTAAATCAAATTGACAGTTTTGCCGAAAAACTTTTAGCTAATTCTGACAGATGGAATGATTCCTCAGTAGAGTCGAGAGATTTGATTGATTTGGCTATGCAAAGGCTCAATTCTCCCATTCCTCAAGTAGCTATTGAGAAGGCAGAATCAGCTTATCCTGTAATTGAACCTTTAAAAAAAGCGATACTTTTTTTCCAAAATCACCCCAATTATCGAGACAAATGTTTTACGGCTTTGCGAATTGCCGAACCCAGTAAAATTATTGATGGTATTGATTTAATTGCGACTGATTTCGACTTAAAAAAGACACATAGAACTTTTAGCGAATTTCAACAAGACGGGGAATGACAATTAATCGCTTTTCTTCCCAGACAACAAAATTAGATCAATCATTCCTGAATTTGAAAAGTATTCGCTTTGACTAATTAAAAATAACATTATTACGGCTATCGTAGCAATTATCCTTGCTACTATCATTTGTGAAGGTAATCTTGTTAGAACGGACTCAGAAGTTTCACCGATTCCCTAGTGGAAACCGAGGCGATAACGGGCAAGGATAGTGACCCAGGCTCTAGAACCTCAAAGCAAACTTACGAGTAAGGTCAATCAGAGAGCGAATTATAAGCAATTGACGCTATTTGACCTTGGTTAACTACATTAGTTGTGTATCCCTAAGTGAAAATTGGAAAAGTTGTAAGTGCGATCGCTACTAAGGTAGAATATTCAAAGTCCAGTAAAAACTTCCCTACCACAAGGTCAGTAACTCAGCCCTAAAGGGACTGAGCTTGTAAGAAATTGCAAGCTGTACTGACCAGTCTAAGTCTTCACTGACTACGTTTTTTGAGTCACGACACCCCGGAATGCGTAGCTAGTTCCCTGCTCTGTCATTTGCAATTAAACAGTTTTAAAGTCACTGAAACAGTGTTGCAAGTCTAAAAAGCTCTTAAAACATTGACGAAGCTAACATTACCCCAGAAATGGGAGGCTCTTCGGAGCAACACATTATGCGTACAGAGTTGGGAATTTTGAATCGGTAATTGTCCCGTTGAAAGTACATTACAAAAGTACACCGAATTTACCAACTCCAAGGCGGTAATGAAAAAATATTCAAGGCGGTTAAAACCGCACGAGTCGTTTCCCTCTCAGCACTGAAGTGTCTGAGTTTCCCACTTACCGGGTATTTTTATGATACTGGGAAGTCTTTGTTGTTTGTGGTAGCTTCAAACCCAAAGGAAGTCAGGAAAACCACAATTAGCGGCAGCAAAACTCTAAATGTACCTGTTCCTACGGCTAACAGGTTCCAAAATTGGCATTTTTGAGATTCCAGTTTAGCTTGGACATTGGCTATGACTTCATACATTTGTTTTTCTGGTAGTACAATTATCAGTAAAAATTAATCTAATAACTATAGTTTCTTGTTAAGTTAAATTAAATCACAGTGATAATTACCCCAAATTTATCGGGTAAGTTGAGTTTTTGTATCAAATGAGCAGGGTTAACGGAGTAATACAGACAATGCAGCAACTTGTAGACCAAATTAAAACAATTGATTTTCAAAGTGAAATATATAAAGATGCTTATAGCCGCATCAATGCCATTGTAATTGAAGGGGAACAAGAAGCCCACGAAAATTACATTACATTAGCTCAACTACTGCCGGCACAGGAAAAGGAACTAATTGCCCTCTCGAAAATGGAAAGTCGCCACAAAAAAGGATTTGAAGCCTGTGGACGGAACTTAAAAGTGACTCCAGATTTAGAATTTGCGAAAAAGTTTTTCTTGGGACTACATGACAATTTCCAAACCGCAGCTAAAGAAGGTAAAGTCGTGACTTGCCTGTTGATTCAATCATTAATTATCGAATGTTTTGCGATCGCCGCCTACAATATCTATATTCCTGTGGCTGATGATTTTGCTCGTAAAATCACAGAAGGGGTAGTAAAAGAAGAATACAGCCATCTCAACTTTGGTGAAGTGTGGTTGCAAAAAAACTTTACAGAATCCAAAGCCGAATTAGAGCAAGCTAACCGCCAAAACCTGCCTCTAGTATGGAGAATGCTCAATCAAGTAGCAGATGATGCCAAAGTTTTAGCTATGGAAAAAGACGCTTTAGTAGAAGATTTTATGATTCAATATGGTGATGCCCTAAGTAACATTGGCTTCACTACCCGTGATATCATGCGTCTTTCTGCCTACGGACTTGTAGCCGCTTAAGAATATCCTTGGGGTGACAACCATGTTACCCCAAGGGAAGTAGGGGAGGTAGGGGAAGTAGGGGAGGTAGGGGAAGTAGGGGAGGTAGGGGAAGTAGTCAACTGTCAACTGTGAACATTGACCCCTTATGTAGTATTTTTAATAGTTAGATACTATAGTTTGCGATTTCTCTCAAATTCAAGACTCAAATCCAAAGTTGGTATTGCTCACTAATTCCACAGTTTTGCACGACAGCACACGCCTAATATATCACTCCATGTTTGGTTTAATTGGACATCTGACTAGTTTAGAACACGCTCAATCAGTAGCTCAAGAATTGGGATATCCAGAATATGCCGATCAAGGGCTAGACTTTTGGTGTAGCGCCCCGCCGCAAATAGTTGATCATATCACTGTCACCAGTATCACCGGGCAGAAAATAGAAGGAAAGTATGTAGAATCATGCTTTTTACCGGAAATGCTGGCTAATCGCCGCATTAAAGCCGCAACGCGCAAAATTCTTAATGCTATGGCTCATGCTCAAAAGCATGGCATTGATATTACAGCCTTGGGTGGATTTTCCTCAATTATTTTTGAGAACTTTAATTTAGAGCAGTTCAAACAAGTCCGCAATATTAACCTAGATTTTGAACGCTTCACCACAGGCAACACTCATACAGCTTACATTATTTGTCGGCAAGTAGAAGAAGCTTCCAAACAACTAGGGATTGAATTGTCCAAAGCAACTGTAGCTGTGTGCGGTGCAACGGGGGATATTGGCAGCGCAGTCACCCGCTGGCTAGATAAAAAAACAGATGTTCAAGAATTATTATTAATTGCGAGAAATCAAGAACGTCTCCAAGAACTGCAAGCAGAACTAGGACGGGGTAAAATTATGGGATTACAGGAAGCATTACCCCAAGCGGATATTGTCGTCTGGGTGGCGAGTATGCCCAAAGGCGTAGAAATTGACCCAACAACATTAAAACAACCCTGTCTATTGATTGATGGGGGCTATCCTAAAAACTTAGGCACAAAAGTTCAGCATCCGGGGGTATATGTATTAAATGGTGGCATTGTGGAGCATTCTCTAGATATTGACTGGAAAATCATGAAAATTGTCAATATGGATGTGCCAGGGCGGCAATTATTTGCTTGTTTTGCCGAATCAATGCTGCTGGAATTTGAGAAGTTATATACAAACTTTTCTTGGGGGCGTAATCAGATTACCGTAGACAAAATGGAGCAAATTGGTCGTGTGTCCATTAAACACGGTTTTAGACCATTACTAGTTTAGTCATTGGTCATTGGTCAGTGGTCAGTGGCAAAGAAAAGACAACTGACAACTGACAACTGACAACCAACAACTGACAACTGACAACTGACAACGAACATAATTATGGCAACCACTGAGCGCAAACCGCTACTGTTAGATTTTGAAAAGCCTTTAGCAGAACTGGCTACTCGGATTGACCAAATTCGCCAATTGGCTGAAGAAAATGGTGTTGATGTTTCTGGACAAATTCGCCAACTAGAAACGCGGGCGACGCAATTGCGGGAGGAGATTTTTAGCAGTCTGACACCATCTCAACGATTACAGGTAGCTCGTCATCCCCGCCGCCCTAGCACTTTAGATTATATCCAGTCTATCAGCGATGAATGGATGGAGTTACATGGCGATCGCTGTGGCGGCGATGATCCGGCTTTAGTTGGTGGCGTTGGTCGTATAGCTGGACAACCAGTGATGATGTTAGGACATCAAAAAGGTCGAGATACTAAAGACAACGTTGCCCGCAACTTTGGTATGGCTGCTCCTGGTGGCTACCGTAAGGCTCTGCGCCTCATGGAACACGCCAATAAATTTAGTATGCCAATTTTGACCTTTATTGATACTCCTGGGGCTTGGGCGGGCATCGAAGCCGAACATCAAGGACAAGGAGAGGCGATCGCCTATAACCTGCGAGAAATGTTCAGTTTTGACGTACCCATCATTTGTACAGTTATCGGTGAAGGTGGATCTGGCGGGGCTTTAGGTATTGGTGTAGGCGATCGTCTACTGATGTTTGAACACTCAGTTTACACCGTAGCTACCCCCGAAGCCTGTGCCGCAATTTTGTGGAAAGATGCCAGTAAATCTCACCTAGCCGCCGTAGCCCTGAAAATCATCTCCCACGACCTCAAAAACTTGGGTATTATTGACCAAATCCTCCCTGAACCCTTGGGTGGCGCACACTCAGACCCCTTAACAGCGGCTACCAACTTAAAACAAGCCTTAGTGGAAAACTTAGACGAACTCAACCGTCTCACCCCAGCCGAGCGCCGCCAACTCCGTTATGATAAATTCCGTAATATCGGCGTTTTCACAGAACTTGCCCACTAAAAATACTCAAGAAAATGGTATAGAATAATAGCAATGCTATAATTGCCTATGGCTGCTTAAAGATTTTTAACAATCTTCAAGAGCCATAGGCATTTGTATTTACTTGATTTTATGAATTCTGAGCAAAAAAGACGCGCCTTAATTACTGGTGCTAGTAGCGGAATTGGCAGAGCAACAGCTTTAGCATTTGCAAAGGCTGGAATAGATGTAGCATTAGTCAGCCGTTCTCAGGATAAACTAGAGTCTGTAGCTAGAGCCGCACAGGAGTTAGGAGTAGAAGCCCAAGCCTTTTGTCTAGACTTAGCTGAAGTTACCCAAGTTAAATCCAAAATTCAAGGAATAGCTGACAAATTTGGCAACATAAATATTCTCATTAATAACGCTGGAATTGGATATACAGGCAACCTGAGTGAAACACCCTTGGAAGACTGGCAACAAGTCATTGACTTGAACCTGACCAGTGTCTTTCAGTGCATGATGGGAATTTTGCCAGGAATGCGCCAACAAGGGCAAGGCACAATTATTAACATTGCTTCTATAGCAGCCAAACAAACCTTTCCAGGTTGGGGTGCTTACTGCGTCAGCAAAGCAGGACTTCTTTTCCTCTCCCAAACCCTCGCACAAGAAGAACGGGCTAATGGTATTCGCGTCATTGCCATTTGTCCTGGTTCTGTCAATACGGCAATTTGGGATACTCCAACCGTCCAGGCTAACTTTGACCGTTCCCAAATGTTAACTCCAGAAATTGTGGCAACAACAATTTTACACACTGTCTTATTACCACAAGAAGCAGTAATTGAAGAATTGACGATTATGTCCAATGCTGGTGTTCTCTAATTGGTAATTTCCTCATTTATCTCTTTAAATGATTAATTACCACTGACGACTGACAACTGACAACTGAAAAATTACTAAAATTTAATCATGACTATCGCTGGTTCAAACGGTTCTAATACCTCGCAATCGCCTCTGATTCCTGATTTAGCAGAAGCTATCAATGTCCGACCAGACCGTAATACCCATAATGGCAGAGAACCAGAAATACATCCACCATCGGAAGAAACAATGGATGAGATGATGCAAGCCGTGCGGACAATGTTAGTGGGATTAGGAGAAGACCCTGAACGGGAAGGGCTGCTAAAAACACCTAAGCGCGTAGCTAAGGCGATGAAATTTCTCACCAGCGGCTACAATCAATCTCTAGAAGACCTCATCAATGGTGCGATATTTGATGAAGGACATGATGAAATGGTTTTGGTAAGAGACATTAACTTCTTTAGCCTGTGTGAACATCATATGCTGCCATTCATGGGTAGAGCGCACGTTGCTTATATTCCCAATCAAAAAGTTGTAGGATTAAGCAAACTGGCAAGAATTGTGGAAATGTATTCTCGCCGATTGCAAGTTCAAGAAAGACTAACTCGACAAATTGCTGAGGCACTACAAGCAGTCCTCGAACCCAAAGGTGTGGCTGTAGTCATGGAAGCTACTCATATGTGTATGGTGATGCGGGGGGTTCAAAAACCTGGTTCTTGGACAGTTACCAGTTCGATGGTAGGTATTTTCCAAGAACAACACAAAACCCGTGAAGAATTTTTCAACTTGATTCGTCATCAAGCGTCATTGTTTTAATGCGGGATAGGGGTAGGGGGTAGGGAGTAGGGGGAGTAGGGGGAGTAGGGGGAGTAGGGGAGTAGGGGAGTAGGGGGAGTAGGGGAGTAGGGGAGTAGGGGGAGTAGGGGAGTAGGGGAGTAGGGGAGTAGGGGAGTAGGGGGAGTAGGGGGAGTAGGGGGAGTAGGGGGAGTAGGGGGCAGGGAGATTATTTATCTTTCTATTGCCTATTGCCTATTGCCTATTGCCTATTGCCTATTGCCTATTACCTATTACCTATTACCTATTACCTATTGCCTATTGCCTATTGCCTATTGCCTATTGCCAATTACCAATTACCAATTACCAATTCTCTAACTTTTGAAACAATAGGGCTACTTTATCTAAATCTTTGTTACCTGGTGAGTGTTCGACACCACTAGATAGATCAATACCATTGGGTTTAATTTGACTTAAAGCAGTCAAAATATTATCTGGTGTGAGTCCTCCGGCTAAGAACCAAGGAAGACCAGGGCTAAATTGCTGATTTAGTTGATGCCAATCTAAGGTTTGTCCTGTTCCTCCTAGCTGTTGGGGATGGTAAGCATCAAGTAGTAGAGTATCTACATAATCGGTGTAATGTATGGTGGTTTGTAGATGCTCTAAACTGCGGACTCGCAAGGCTTTGATAATTTCCACTTGGGGTAGGGATTGACGTAATTGCTGGCAAAATTCTGGTGTTTCGTCTCCATGTAGCTGGACACCGGTTAAACCAGACTTTTTAACTATTTGACTAATTTCAGAAATAGTAGTGTTAGCAAAAACGCCGATTTTATCAATATTTTTGGAAATCGGGGCGTTGCCTTCAGCCAGTGCAGCTATGGCTGCCTGAATTTGGGCTATGGTAACGTAACGAGGAGAAGTGGGAACACAGATAAATCCTAGTGCTGTTGCACCCAAGGCAGCTATAGCTAGAGACTGCTCTGGTTGAGTAATACCGCAAATTTTAACCCGCATTTCTATCAGAAAAGTTACAAATAATCACAAAAGTATCTTAATTCAAGTTAAAAACTTTTGCTTTGTCCTGGGTAATTTTATAATTCTGTAGGACTATATTCATTTTTTCATTTAGGAGAAAACAATTTCATGTCATCAATTTTATTAGCCGCAGCATCCGTTCCTGTTACACCAGTGTGGAGTCCTACAGTCGGTATCATTATCAGTGCCAGCAGCGCAGTTGTATTATTATTTACTTTTGCACTGAAATCTGCTAAAGTTGGACCTGCGATGCCTGTATTGCCTGTAAGTGTACCAGGATTCATTGGAGCAATGGCTTTTGGTCATGTAATTGGTATTGGTATTGTGTTAGGACTGACTAATATTGGTCGTTTGTAAGTTGGATTAACAAATTCCAGATCCCCGACTTCTTGGAGAAGTCGGGGATCTATGCTATTTAAAATTGTCTATCCTAGAGTTATACATACATTTCTCTCTATAAAAGAATTTCTGGAAATATCTAATAATGCAAACAAATTGGCAAATAGGTTCTTTATTTGGCATTCCTTTATTTTTAGACCCCTTATGGTTTGTGATTTTGGGGCTAACAACTCTGAATTTTGGGTTAGCTTATCAGCAATGGGGGGCTATTGCGGGTTGGAGTGCTGGTTTGATGATGGCACTGCTGTTATTTGCTTCGGTGCTGCTACATGAGTTGGGACATAGCTTGGTGGCACAATCCCAAGGTATTAAGGTGAATTCAATTACTTTGTTTTTGTTTGGGGGGGTGGCGGCAATTGAGGAGGAGTCAAAAACTCCTGGTCAGGCTTTTCAGGTGGCGATCGCTGGTCCTGCGGTAAGTGTGATTCTATTTTTCTTACTGCGTCTAGGTTCAAGTTTGATTCCTGATAGTAACCCCTTAAATGAAATGACGGGAGATTTATCGAGGATTAACTTGGTGGTGGCTTTATTTAATTTAATTCCTGGTTTGCCTTTGGATGGGGGACAGGTATTAAAAGCGGCTTTGTGGAAAGTTACAGGCGATCGCTTTCAAGCGGTACACTGGGCAGCAAAAGCTGGACAAATTTTAGGTTATGGTGCGATCGCTTTGGGTTTTGCTATTGACTTCTTTACCAGAGAATTTATCACGGGTTTATGGATGGTTTTGATCGGCTGGTTTGCAGTGCGTAATGCTAACAGTTATGACCGTGTCACCACATTACAAGAAACCTTACTCAAGTTAGTAGCAGCCGATGGCATGACTCGTAATTTTCGGGTAGTTGATGCCAATCAAACATTGCGAGAATTTGCTGATTTATATCTTTTAGAAACTACTGCACCGCAAGTTTATTTTGCGGCTGCTGATGGTCGTTATCGGGGTTTAGTTAATATTAATGATTTGCGGACAACGCAAAGAAGTGAATGGGAAACTCAAACTTTACAAACTATTGTTCATCCTTTGACGACAATTCCCACTGTGATTGAATCCACTTCTTTGGCTGAGGTAATTAGGAAATTAGAAACCGAACAACTATCTCAAATTACTGTTCTTTCTCCTGCGGATGCTGTTGCTGGTGTCATTGATAGAGGGGATATTGTCCAAGCATTAGCACAAAAGTTAAATTTGCCAATTACTGCTGCGGAAATTAAACGAATTAAGGAAGAAGGGAGCTTTCCCCCAGGTTTACAATTAGGGGTAATAGCAAAGTCTGTAGAACCATAAAAATGTCTGATACCGTAGCCATATCAGGATAATCAGGATTAAGGATGCTTGATGATTAATAAATCCTGTAAATCCTTAAATCCTGATTCTGACAATAAAATTTTTATTTAGGGACTTCCAAGAAATAAATTATCCTGATTAACGAACCACAGAGGCGCAGAGGACACAGAGGAATAAGGGTTTGAGAGATTTTTGCGTTAGGTGGTTGAGTATTTTTTTATTTGGAAGTCCCTTAGCAGACAGTTTCATCTGGTTGGATATTACCAAAAAGACGTTCACTCAACTTTGACAGGGTGAATTGATTCTTTTTTGTGAAAAAACATAATTTTAGCTCCTGCAAACTTTCACCTAAAAAAACAAAATTTATCATCCTAACTATTGTTAAGTAATGGGACAGAATTAATTACACAATTGATTTTTCTGTTCCCTGTTCCCTGTTCCCTCTCTCAACGAGTGAATTTAATTTTGTCCGACTACTTAAGTTATACTCTGCTGCTTCTTTGCCATAACCCCCATAAATAAATCGCAATAATTGCCCCTATAACTGCCACTACTACTCCAGGAATACTTAAAGATGCGGATGTAAGTTGTAAGGTCCCTGTACGAATGAGAGTAAATAAAGTTCCACCGATAAAAGCACCAACAATACCTAATATCATGGTGGATATCATCCCCCCACCTTGATAACCAGGATAGACTGATTTGGCAATTACACCAGCTAATAGTCCTAAAATTATCCAAGTAATAATATTCATGGATGTCCTCAAAAATTTGACTCAAGTTATGTCAAATTTATCAAAGCTTCATATTATTTATTTCTATCTAATGACGTAAACTATATAAATCAAAAGGTATGTAGTTTTGTTCTCTTCATAAATTATCACTACATACCAATTCAATACTGCTCGGTTAATAAAATGTAGGTTGGTTTCAGCCACAGCAAGACCCAACAAAATCCTTAATAATGTTGAGTTTCTTTGCGTTAACCCAACCTACCATATAACGTTTTTTAGTCTTAACCGAGTAGTATTGCATAGCAATTCTAATTAAATAGAACGAGAGAATTTTGTCTCTCTAGTTCTTGTATGAGTATCGAAAACAACCGCAATATTTCTAACTAGCAATCTGCCAATATCAGTAATATGGATTTCATCAGCTAAGACATTTACTAATCCATCAGCTTGTAGAGGTGCTAATTCTTTGAGTTCATAGGAGAAATATCTATCAAAATTGATATGATACTTCTGTTCAATTTCTAACTTATTTAGTTGAAAGTGAGACATTATGGACATAATTACATCCCGTCTAATAATGTCATCTTGAGTGAGTTTAATACCTTTACTAGTAGGAATTACACCACTCGCAACTGCTTTGTAATAATCCTTTAATTCCTTGTGGTTTTGAGCATAGGCATCTTCTAACATACTAATAGATGTAGCCCCAAACCCAAATAATTCGGTTTCTGCATGGGTAGTATAACCTTGGAAATTACGTTTTAGTGTACCATGACGTTGAGCGATCGCTAATTCGTTATTATTTTTAGCAAAATGATCCATGCCAATAAACAGGTACTCGTTATTAGTTAATTCCTCAATTGTCATTTTGAGAATATCTAACTTTTCTTCTGCTCCCGGTAATGCGTCTTGAGGAATCATTTTTTGCACAGGTTTAATCCAAGGCACATAAGCAAAATTAAACACGACAATTCTATCAGCATCTAAAGTCATTGTCTTGTGTAATGTTTCCCGAAAAGTATCAAGAGTTTGATAGGGTAAACCATAAATTAAGTCTACATTCACACTATCAAATTTAGCCTCCTTAATCCAACTCATTACATCAAACAGCAATGATTCTGGTTGAATACGATTCACTGCTTTTTGTACTTCCGGGTTAAAATCTTGAATACCAAAACTAATGCGATTAAAGCCAATATCCCTCAGAAACAAGATGTAATCTCTAGTCACATAGCGGGGGTTAATTTCAATAGATACTTCTGCATCTGAAGCAATTTGAAAATTATGGGTAATGCTTTTCCACAGGAATTCTACTTGATTAAGTTCTAAATAATTTGGTGTACCTCCACCCCAATGAATCTGAAGTACCTTTCTATCTTTATCAATTAAAGCTGAAGTATTTTTGATTTCCTGTTCCAAATGTTCTAGATATGGAATAGCCATATTCTTGTTATTGGTAATTACCGTATTGCAACCACAGAAATAGCAAGCACTTTGGCAAAAAGGAATATGGAAATACAAAGATAGGGGCGTTTTTCGTTGATTGGAAGCGGTAATTGCAGATTGAAACTCTCTTGCGGTGAAATTTTCACTTAATTCTGTTGCTGGGGGATAACTCGTGTATCTAGGAGCGCGAGTATCATACTTTTGAATTAGATCAAAATCAAACTTAATGCCAGGTAGTAGAAAAACCATTACAGTCTCCAATAAATGTGAGTATATTTCTGTGTAGTTGGGAAGTAATCAATTTTCCCAATTTAATGTTGTAATTTAGGATTTAGCAAATAGAATATATTTATTCTATTTGTTTGTAGTTAGCATTATTTTTTGACGAACCACAGAGGCACAGAGAACACAGAGGAAGAGGATGGATTTTTATATAATTCATCGTTGCTAAAGTTAATTGGGTGATGAATTATATTTTTGTAAATTATGCAGGGACTTAAACTAAATCATTGTAAGTGGCTCTACCAAGAGCTTCGATTAAGATACTTTCCAATTCTTGAAGTATCTGCATATTTAACTTAAAAGCATGGTTAGCTTCTGCTACAATTTTGTCAGCGGTTGTATCATCAATATTAACTTTATCTAATGCTTGACGATACTTTCCTTTGAAAGTCTGCTTGTCTGGAATTTGCTGAAAATTGTAAAAGGAAGTTCCTTCATGTCCAGAAAGTTTTAAGGCTGACTGAGCAATTTTTTGGAGCATTTGCCCACCAGAAAGATCACCCAAATAACGAGTATAGGAATGAGCTAACAATAGTGCGGGTTCATGAGTGGAAATTTGTTGGATACGCGCAGTATAAGCTTGGGCGGCAGGTGAAGGGGTGATGCGCTTGTACCATTGACTCCCATAATAAAATAACATATCTTGCTCTAGGCAAGATTGGCGATTTAGTTCGGGAAAATAAATCAAACTAATCACAGGATGCTGTTTATGTTTCTCAATTGCTGCTTCTAGTTCACTATAAACAAAATAGAAATTTCTCAACAATTGAATGAAACAATCTCTATCTACAACTCCTTGCACAAAACATTTCATGAAGCCGAGATTTTCTGAATCTGTATGCGCTTGTTGAGTTCCTATACGCAGTTTCATTGCCAAATCATTACTCATTCTTAGTTCCTTCTTGTTTACTTGTCAGGGTTTGCAAATTTCAACGACTTGTTTATCAGTTCACCGTCGTTATCATCACAGGAAAATTGCTATTCTGTGGGAATAGGGTTTTGAGAATAATTTCTCTAGCACAAATTACTACCGATGTGGATTTCGGCTATTTTTACTGCTCCTGAAATTATTTAACTATTATTCTTTGTATAACTATAAGAGTATTCATATTTATTTATGGTTTCATAAATACATTTGTCCCGTAAATAGGTATTTAAACTATACGAAAGTTAAGAATAATTCAGTATTTTTGTAAGAATTAGTTTCAATAGTTTAACTGATGACTAATAACAAATATTTATGCTTATATAATTTTAAGGCAGATAATGGTAAAGGGACTACTTATGGTTAAATCGTTGGATAAACCGCCACTTGATTTATCGAAATCGGGTGTAAAAACACCAGTTCAAGAAACATTATTAACACCCAGATTTTATACCACTGACTTTGATACAGTGGCAAAAATGGATATTTCTGGGTATGAAACGGAATTAAGGGCTGTAATTGACGAACTCAAGGCTGATTATAACCGTCATCACTTTGTGCGAGATGATGAATTTAAGCAAGGTTGGGATCACATTGTTGGTGAAAAACGACTTGCTTTTATTGACTTTTTAGAACGTTCTTGTACTTCGGAATTCTCTGGGTTTTTACTATTTAAAGAATTATCTCGTCGTCTCAAGGATAGTAACCCTTTACTATCAGAAGCATTTGCTTATTTAGCGCGAGATGAAGCCCGTCATGCTGGCTTTTTGAATAAGTCAATGGCAGATTTTAACCTTTCCCTTGACTTGAGTTATCTCACTAAAAATCGTACCTATACATTTTTCCCAATCGAGTGGGTTATTTACACAGTTTACCTATCGGAAAAAATCGGTTATTGGCGTTACATTTTAGTATTTCGCCATATGGAAAAAAATCCAGAGTACCAGTTTTATCCTCTATTTAGAAAGTTTGAAAGTTGGTGTCAAGATGAGAATAGACACGGTGATTTTTTCAAGGCTTTGTTACGTTCTCAACCCCAGTTATGGAATAATTGGAAATCTCGGCTATGGGTGCGATTCTTCCTATTAACTGTATTCGCTACCCACACCATGACAGTATTTGAAAGAGGGAATTTCTATGAAATCTTAGGTATGCACCCTCGTAAATATAATACTCAAGTAATTGAGGAAACCAACAAAACCGCAGCTAAGGCATTTCCAATTATTTTAAATACCAATCACCCATACTTTTTCTGGTATTTGGAACAATGTGCATTGTATAATCAGAAAATAATTGATCTCAATCAAATTAATGATTGGGGAATTGTGAAATTTATCCAAAAAATTCCCTTAACTTTAATGATTTTTTGGTATATGTTCAAGATTTTTCTGATTAAACCCATCAACACAGAAGCAACTCGTGAACAAGTTTGTTAATTAATCAATCAATCAGATCCCCGACTTCTCTAAGAAGTCGGGGATCTAATCCTTACTTTAATTGCAATGGCGTATATTTTCCTCCCAATGCTTCAACAATAGCGCGGGTATTTGCTGCCATCATCTTTATATAAGTATCGCCATTACTACCTTTTGCCCCAATAGAATCAGAATAAAGTGAAGTTGGTGCTAATTTTACTCCGGCTTCTTCGGCTACTGTTTTAATTAAAGCTGGATTAATTGTTGTTTCAGCAAATATGGCAGGAACACCGATTTTTTTAATTGACTCTACTAACTTTTTCACGGTTTGGGCGCTGGGTTGTTCTTCCGTACTAATGCCAATTAAAGTCCCAGCGATCGCTATTTTATAAGCACTTCCATAATATTGAAAAGCATCATGGGTAGTGATGAGTTTCCGTTTATCTGCGGGAATTGTTTGAATTTCTTGAAGAATCCAAATATGTAATTGCTGTAATTCATCAGTTAGCTTTTGGGCATTTTGAGTAAATTTTTCTTTGTCCTCCGGTGACAATTCAATTAAACTATCTCGAATGGCTTTCACCATAGATATAACATTTTCTGCACTGCCCCAAACGTGAGGATCTGGAACAATTTGTCCTTTACCTTTATCTAACTTTAAAGATATAACAACTTCCCCCACAGGGATTTTTTTTACTTTCCCTCCAGTTGCATTCATTAACTTAATCAGTCCCGGTTCCAAATTGTAACCGTTATACAAAATCAAGTTAGCTTTTTCCAAAACCCGACTATCTGCGGGTACAGGTTCGTAAACGTGAGGGTCTGCACCTGGTTTAAGAATACCCGTAATCTGTACTTCTTCTCCACCAATTTCTTCAGCCAAGTCAGCAATAATGGTACTTGTTGCTACAACCTGCGGCTTAGTATTTCCCTGGGGTTGGGAGTTGGGAGTACAACCCATTAAAGCCAAAGATAAGAACATTCCTAGCCAAAGGGGATTAAGTAAAGAGAACCTAACCCCCAACCCCTTCCCTAGCAGGGAAGGGGAGTAAGAATAAAAGCCTCTCTCCTCACAGGGTAGAGGTTTGGAGAGAGGTTTCAGTAATAAGTCATACATTGGATTAAGTATTAGTTTCATTTATCTCACTGATTACTTCTAGTTATAGATATTCTCATATTTCTCTCATTTTTATGGTAAGCTCAAAAAATAAGTATTTTAAATAGGGTTATGCAAAACTTCTCTTTTTACCAAAAATTTAGCCTATCTCCTGTAAATCAAGTAGATATACCTGCACAAATTATCAAATCTATTGACATGAATTCATCAACAGCAATTAACATCACTCATGTAGGTGTACATTACCGCGCACAAGAAGCACTTCGGGATGTTAACTGCATAATTAAACCAGGAAAGCTAACGGGAATTTTTGGACCCAATGGCGCGGGTAAAAGTACATTAATGAAAGCTATTTTGGGATTAGTTCCCATGAGTAGTGGTCAAGTTTTATATAAAAGCAAGCCTTTAATGCAGCAACTAGAAAAAGTTGCTTATGTACCACAACGTAGCCAAATTGACTGGAATTACCCCGCTACTGTGTGGGATGTAGTGATGATGGGGCGTGTCAAAAAAACAGGATGGTTACGGAGCTTCTCCACAGTTAGCCGTCAAATCGCTAAACAAGCATTAGAACGAGTGGGAATAGAAGAATTAAAAAATCGTCCCATTGGTGAACTTTCTGGAGGACAACAACAACGGGTATTTCTAGCCAGGGCGTTAACTCAAGAAGCGGAAATTTTCTGTTTTGATGAACCCTTTGTCGGGATAGATCAAAAAACCCAAGCTATCATTTTTGAAGTCTTTGAAGAATTAGCAAAAAACAATAAAATTGTCTTAGTAGTTAATCATGATTTAGGCGAATCAATCACCCATTTTGATGATTTAATCTTACTAAACTGCGAAGTAATTGCCACAGGTTCACGCCAACAAGTCTTGACAGAAGAAAACTTATATCGTGCTTATAGTGGTAAAGTTATGTACTTTGCGGCTTAATTTATTATGTGTTTGAATCAGCCAGAATCAGCCAGGGAATAAATTCCCTGTCTTATAGCTAAAGTCGGTTAAAACCGACTATTTTAGGATAATTAATTTGTTTCCCAATCAGCAATATGTTTCAAGCACTAATAGAACCGTTGCAATATGGCTTCATGCAGCGTTCCTTAATCATCGCCATATTAGTAGGCTTATTGTGTGCCATTGTTGGTAGTTATTTAATGGTACAACGCCTTGCATTGCTGGGTGATGCTATTAGTCATTCAGTATTACCAGGACTAGCGATCGCCTTCATGATTGGTGCTAATATCTTTGTCGGGGCGTTTATTGCCGGTGTTTTGAGTACAATGGCTATAGCCGTAATTAAAACCCGATCTCCCATTAAAGAAGATGCCGCTATGGGCATAGTTTTTTCTGCCTTTTTTGCCCTTGGAGTTACTTTAATTACAGTCATTCAAAAGGATAATAAAATTGATTTGAATCACTTTCTTTTTGGTAATATTTTGGGCGTAACTAGAGACGAAGTCCGAGACACTGCTATTATTGCAGCTATTGTTTTAATAATAGTTTTCTTATTATACAAAGAACTGTTATTTTACACTTTTGATCCTTTAGGCGCACAAGCTGCCGGTTTACCAGTTAATCGCTTAAATTTTGGTTTAATGTTGTTAATTGCTTTAACAATTGTTGCCAGTATGAAAGCTGTGGGAGTAATTTTAGTATTATCACTTTTAATTACTCCAGGGGCAACTGCTTATTTATTGGTGAACCGTTTACATGAGGTAATGATTTTGGGGGCGGTAATTGGGGTAATTTCTAGTATTAGTGGAATGTATCTCAGCTACTTTTATAATTTACCCTCTGGTCCAGCGATTGTGTTAGTGGTTTCGGGTTTATTTACGTTGGCTTTGTTGTTTAGTCCTCGACATGGGATTTTGATTCCTATTAACAGTCTCCGGTCTAAAGACGCGGAGATTCTATAGAGAGTTTCAGTCTATATCCCTCAGTTATCCCAGTTTTAGGCATTGATGGAAAATTTACCCAGAAAAAAAAGCGGGCTAACCGCTTATTAGAAGGTTAACCCGTTTCACTTTGGGAACGCGCTACAGAAATTGTTACTGCAATACCAACTTAAACTGAGGAAATCGGCGACTATAGGGACTAGAACGCACGTCAGCTAAGGCTGTTACTTGATGTTGGTGTAACAGTTCGATAAATGTTTCAATTGTATGATTGGAATGACCAATAGTGAATGTTTTCATAATTTGTTATTATGGGGAATAACACTGAATTACAATTATTTACAGGCATTTTAACGGTTATAACGTCAAAATGCAACTATACTTTTTACACTGAACTAGGCAACTTGCAACGGTTTTGTAGGAAGCATTCTGGGTTCTGGTAATACTTGATTTTCTTGAGTAAGCATCTCAACAAAAGCCTCAATTACTTCCTGACCATTTCTAGCAGCTTCTTCGTAAGTTTTACCATGTGTATGAAACTGTTGCCAGGGAAATTCAGGTAAGTGAACTAAAAAAAGTTGATCCTCTTGAGACCATTGAATTACCATGCTGTAGTGATAAGTCATTCTTCACCTTCCTTATTTTCTAGTTCTTCCAGCTTTTTCAGCACCCGCTGAATGTTTTTTTCTAAATATAGCGGAGCATCATCTCCATCTTTTCCCGGTATGGTTAATGGTTCTTCCGGTAATAAAGGATGTTTCCAATAAGTATGACTTCCTTTACCTCTACCTGCTTGAAGGAGATACCCAACTTTTGCCACTATTGCCTTCAGTTCTCTTATTTTCTTCGGCATTTCTCATTACCATACTCCTACTTTATATTGTATGCTATCTCTGTACAACATAATTATTGTCTGAATCAGGATATCCAGGATTTAAGGATTTACAGGATGATGATAAGATGAATATGATAGATTATAATCCAAATTATTTTGTCAGATTACTTGTATTTATCTAACTGATTATGTTAATTCATTTTTAATTTGATTTATTGCATTTTTCAGATTACCTGAATTACTCCAATTTACAAACCCACCAAAAATTAGATACCCATCATTATCAGCTAGAAAAATATGGTTAAGTCCAATAACGTTTTTGCAAATTTTAACTACAGTACCATCTTTCAGTACAAATATAGGTCTAGACCATTTAAAATCTCTGTCATGACAATGAGATATGCTAGGTACAGCATCTAAAATTTCTATAGCTTTCTGTGCAAATTTTGAAATAGTAACAGCTTTTTCAGCTTCATAAAGTACATCATCAGTAATATAATTCATTACTTTCCCAAATACAGATACTTCAAAAACTTTCCACATGATTTTTTATCCTATTACGCACATTAAGTAAATATTATTGGAATATTTTACAAGTACATCAGACTATAGATAAATAATTTTTATTTACAAAATTTATTTATACAAAATTGTAATCAGACGTTGAGAAAATTATTTAAAAATTACTTCCTCTCTAATCTCAACTTCCTGTATATAATCCAGAACCGTCTGATTTTTCAGAAAAATTAAACTACAATGATTAGTGTCTAAAAGATACATCACTCAAAAGGATTAATACGATTATTAATTTTCACTTTACCTCTAGTTTCAGAGACTAACTTCAGACATTCTTCCAAGTCGTCTCCTACCCACGTACCAGCATGACGTAAAATTGAACGTCCTGAAGCTGGCTTATAGTTAGTTTTTTCTGATAAACTTGTTTCTTGTTTATATTTAATAAATTCTACAAATTCATCAATAAATTTTAAATTTTCTGGTAAAATAGTTAATAAATTTTGTTCAATTTTTTGTCTTAATTCAAGAGAGTTCATAATTTTGACATCCTAATTACAATTAATATAATTTTTGATATTGGAATATTTTACAAGTACATCAGACTATAGATAAATAATTTTTATTTACAAAATTTATTTATACAAAATTGTAATCAGACGTTGAGAAAGTTATTTAAAAATTACTTCCTCTCTAATCTCAATATCCAACGCACGTTGAACTTTCAAAATTTTTGTGAAACTAGAATTAGCATATTCATTAGCCTCATCACGTTGCACCTGTTGTTCCTTCACATTTAAAAGTTCTGCTAATTGTCCCTGAGTTAAACCACGAAAAATCCGTGCTTTAATAAGTGCTTCTGGTAATTCTTCTAAAGACTTACATTCCAACCTATCTATTTTCCTTGATTTGAGGTTTTCATATTCCTCCACTTGTTCTAATAGTTCTTCTATTTCACCATTAAGTGAACCTAGATATGATTGATGCCGTAACTGTTCATTTTTATTATCTTGTGGGGGTACTTTTTTTTCCAGATTTTCTACTGCTAATTGAAATTTTTTAATCTGAGCTTTAGTAATCATATATTGGCGTTCATTTAAGATCATGGTTAAGTGCATTCATAATTATTTATTGATTATCTCTCCAATTCTCCAAAGAAAAACCAATTACAGTTTGGATTCTGATAAAATCAGTATCAGCCGAAACTAACGTTAATTGATTACGAATTGCTATTGCTGTTATCCAAAGATCATTTTCATCAAAACCTAATTGAGTAATTTTAGTCGTTTGCCGTTTAGTTTTTTGCTTTGGTCCAAATTTGTTAATTAATCCTGCTTTTATTTGTCCATAAATTTTAGCAGTTACATCATCTACATAATAAATTCTAATATCTGCGATAAATTGCTCAATACGAGTTAAATTTTCTTCCTTATAACTAGAATTTTCTGCCATATAAGTTAGCTCACCTACTGTTATGATAGTAGTAGCTATATCGGTTTCTCCAACTTCCTGTATATAATCCAGAACCGTCTGATTTTTCAGAAAAATTAAACTACAATGATTAGTGTCTAAAAGATACATCACTCAAAAGGATTAATACGATTATTAATTTTCACTTTACCTCTAGTTTCAGAGACTAACTTCAGACATTCTTCCAAGTCGTCTCCTACCCACGTACCAGCATGACGTAAAATTGAACGTCCTGAAGCTGGCTTATAGTTAGTTTTTTCTGATAAACTTGTTTCTTGTTTATATTTAATAAATTCTACAAATTCATCAATAAATTTTAAATTTTCTGGTAAAATAGTTAATAAATTTTGTTCAATTTTTTGTCTTAATTCAAGAGAGTTCATAATTTTGACATCCTAATTACAATTAATATAATTTTTGATATTGGAATATTTTACAAGTACATCAGACTATAGATAAATAATTTTTATTTACAAAATTTATTTATACAAAATTGTAATCAGACGTTGAGAAAGTTATTTAAAAATTACTTCCTCTCTAATCTCAATATCCAACGCACGTTGAACTTTCAAAATTTTTGTGAAACTAGAATTAGCATATTCATTAGCCTCATCACGTTGCACCTGTTGTTCCTTCACATTTAAAAGTTCTGCTAATTGTCCCTGAGTTAAACCACGAAAAATCCGTGCTTTAATAAGTGCTTCTGGTAATTCTTCTAAAGACTTACATTCCAACCTATCTATTTTCCTTGATTTGAGGTTTTCATATTCCTCCACTTGTTCTAATAGTTCTTCTATTTCACCATTAAGTGAACCTAGATATGATTGATGCCGTAACTGTTCATTTTTATTATCTTGTGGGGGTACTTTTTTTTCCAGATTTTCTACTGCTAATTGAAATTTTTTAATCTGAGCTTTAGTAATCATATATTGGCGTTCATTTAAAATCATAGTCAACTTCCTTTTTTACTCTTAATTTTGGTGAGAATATTACCCAAGTTAGAGTAATATTCTTTGGTTAATTTTCTACAAATCTATTGCAATTATCCCTCTATGATTAAGATTATTGTCTTTTTGAAAATATTCAATAAAAGTTTCATAATCATTGGCATAAAGATAAGCTTGAAAAATTTCACCTCCATAAGTCTTTTTTTGTGCTGATCTTTTATTTCTGCCAGCATCAAATAAATTTATATCTAAAGATTGTAAGATTTTAAAATCTACACCCTTATCATCCCATAGAAGGTCAAAATCGTTTGGATAGATTTTTCTAGTCACAAAACTACCACCAATATAAATTCGACTACATCCTGCTTGTTTTAATATTTCACTAACTCTTTTCATACCTTCCAAAAGCTGTTGACGACGTTCATTAAAAGCTAGAACATCTTTGATTTCCTCCCAGGTGGAAAGATGAATACCAGCAGGTAAGTTTCCATTTTGCTCGAACTTTGGTACAGTGTACATAAGCGTTCCTTATTAATTAAATTGTACATAAGCGTTCCTGTTTCCTTGGTTTTCTTTACTAGTTTAATGATAACACAATTTTTTTGTTGTGTTTACTCTGATGGAAAATTTACCCACAAAAAAAAGCGGGCTAACCGCTTATTAGAAGGTTAACCCGTTTCACTTTGGGAACGCGCTAGAGAAATTGTTACTGCAATACCAACTTAACATTGGCATTTTGCAGACCGCGCTGTTTTACTTCAGCCAAAGTCTTGTTAACGGCATATTTTTGATTGATAGAGTTGATCAACTCGGTCTGGTTGTGCTTCTTAGCAACACCCCATAAGTCAGCAATGAGGTCAAAAGAACCGTCACTGTTACGAGACCAACCTAGATCGTACTCGCCTTCCAATACAGCAACGATGTCGGAACGGAGACGCTGACCATTATAACCACGGACATCAGCTTCAGTTTTTACACTGATACCTAAGTCGCGCAAAGAAGACTTGAGAATTTCGGCATCGGTGATCTTGGTACGCAGAGTGCTAAAGTGAGACATTTGGGTTTCCTCCAATAAGAAGATTGATGAGAAAAACGACAACGGTTCTTTTTCAGCGAAGCCGCATTAATTGGGAACGGCTTTTTTCTATCTGTTAGCCTTGTGACTAACCTTTCCCCCCTGACATTTCAGAGGAAAGCTTTTAAAACTCCATGCGCTGATATTCAGCAACAGAGGAGGCTGCGGGTCTAGCACGCTGTCTGGCCCAGTCTCTTAAAGCTGTGACCTGTTCTTGCATCGTTCGTGACAGCGGCAAAGTAGACTTTAATGCAGCAATAATATCTAATTGGGTGAACTCCCGATCTTGGGCGAAGGCTTCATACATAGCCGCCACGATCGCTTGTTCAATTTCTGCCCCGGAAAAGCCGTCGGACATTTTTGCTAGTTGTTCTAGATCAAATCTAGCAATTTCTTCCCGGCGTTTAGTCAGGTGAATACCGAAGATATCCTGACGTTCTTCCGGTGTGGGCAGATCCACAAAGAATATTTCATCAAAGCGACCTTTCCTCAAAAACTCTCCAGGTAAGCGTTCGACACGGTTAGCCGTCGCCATTACGAAAACTGGAGATTTCTTTTCCTGCATCCAGGTGAGGAAAGAGCCGAAAATTCTGTTTGATGTCCCCCCATCAGAATCGCCAGAACCACCGCTACCCGCAAAGGATTTATCCAATTCGTCAATAAACAGAATCGTGGGGGAAATTGATTCTGCTGTTTTCAGGGCGTTCCGCAGGTTGGCTTCACTTCGACCCACCATTGAGCCGTCGTAGACCCGCCCCATATCTAATCTCAGAATTGGTAAACCCCATAAACGGGAGGTAGTTTTAGCAATAAGTGACTTACCACAACCGGGAACACCGAGAATTAACATTCCTTTTGGTTGGGGCAACCCGTACTCTCTCGCTCTTTCGGTAAAGGCGTTGGAGCGTTGGGTAAGCCAAGTTTTTAATTCTTCCAAGCCACCCACAGCATCAATGGTTTCATCTTCTTCGATGTACTCCAAGATACCGTTGCGGCGGATGAGTTGTTTTTTCTCGGATAAAACAATATCAACTTCATCTTCCGTTAAACGCCCAGTTGTTACCTGTGCTTTGCGGTAGACTTTCTCAGCTTCATCTTTAGTTAGACCTAAAGCGGCTCTGAGTAGCTTTTCTCGCGCCTCGGTTGTCAGCCGTCGTCCACGATTTTGCTCTTGATGGGCGGTTAAAACCTTATTTAACTCAGCCATGTCAGGCAATTGAAAATCTAAAACAACAACTTCTTTTTCCAGTTCAATCGGAACTTGTTGCACAGGGGACATTAAGATAATGTTCTTTTGTGTTCCTTTGAAACTAGCGATCGCGTCCCGGAGCGATCTGGTTGTTGCCGGCGCATCAATAAAGGGATGTAAATCTTTAAGAATAAATATACTGGGTTCTTTTTGCCGAATAATCCAATCAATGGCTGCTTCGGGAGAGACAGTATTGTGTTGAGTGGTA
The DNA here is from genome assembly GCF_017355725.1 of Anabaena sp. 54. Taxonomy (NCBI): domain Bacteria; kingdom Bacillati; phylum Cyanobacteriota; class Cyanophyceae; order Nostocales; family Nostocaceae; genus Anabaena; species Anabaena sp. 54. The sequence goes on along the minus strand of NZ_JAAVWA010000006.1, from coordinate 67,889 downwards.
TTCCGGGGTTGACCGTACTCGACGATACCGTGAGTTACTGTCCAAATATATACTCGTCTTTGGGGTTTTAAGTCTTGGGAAACTTTAAAAATTGACTGCTCTGCCCGCTCTTCCTCGGAGGTCACAAGGTAGATTAAAGGGTATTGAGCTTGAATTAAAATATTGAGCTCTTCTTTCATACTATCGACCTACTTGAGACCTTATAGAGACAGTACCGACCAGCGATCGCATGGCGTTAAGCCAGACTATTAATCATTATTAATTCCTATCTAACAAGGAACTAATTCTTCCTCACCCTTGGGATGGGTTTCTTCTTTTTCTCTACCATCAATAGATAGATGGTCTTGACCGATGATTCCTGGTTGATTGCCCAAGTTCACGAGTTCACCATCACGCAATACGAGTGAAGTTTCACAAGTGGGACAGGAATAAATCCGGTGAGTTCGCCCATGAGCAGACGCTTCTATTTCTTCTACTAATTCTGAGTTGGTCAGGTAGAAACTGAGCGCCCGTTCTGCGAGGTCTGACATGGGTTCTGAGTCAACAGCAGAACGAATTTTAAGTTTTCTGTGCAGTTCCGGTGATAAATATAACGTAACCTTTTGCTTAGTTTGCATACAACTTTCTAGTGGTCTTACCCGGGTATGTATACCACCTTATCGGCTCTTTTCTCAGTTGTCAAGATGGTAAAGCGTTTTAACCGCAATTTTGTTACATTTCGTAATATAGCTAGGATTTTGTCTGAATCAGGATGTCCAGGATTTCAGGATTTTCAGGATTTTGTCTGAATCAGGATGTTCAGGATTTTAGGATTTTCAGGATTTTGTCTGAATCAGGATGTCCAGAATTTAAGGATTTTCAGGATTTGTGTTTGGATTTTGATGATTTTGTCTAAAATATATTTCACAAAGAGTACATACCGCTGTGTGATAATCTGGTGAAAATATTATCTGCCGTCGTTTAGCTTCGTCCTGTGCCGTTTTAAGATTATTGTTGATGGTGATGCTTTTTAACATCCTTAATTTATGTCTAACAACCTTTTACAGCCTGATTCGGATGCACTACACCAGTCTGCTATTGATGTGATTACCCATGTCGGTAATGTGATGTCAGAAGGTTGTGCAATATTGAGAGAACATGATCGATTGCTGGCTGAAAATCAGGGTGGGAATCGGTTGGGGGCTGAGATTAAGGCTATTGAAGAAGATATAAGGCACGTTAATGAGAAGTTGGAAAGGGTAAAGCGTAAAGAATTGACGATGACGATTGTTGCGCCAACCAGTGCGGGTAAGTCTACTATTATTAATGCGATCGCTGGTCAGGATTTATTACCTAGTCGTAATGATGCGATGACGGTTTTACCCACTGAGATTGTTTTTTCTCGTGAGGTAACTCGTCCTAAGTTGATTCTCGATAAGGCTTTGATGACGCTTTTGCGAGAGGTTCGGGGACAATTACATCAGAAATTGCAACGAATTGGTTTAGAGGAAGCTGTTAAACAGGCTACTAAAAATGATTTTCCCCGCGAGAATGTAATTAGGGAAATTTTGAACAGTAGTTCTGTTTCTTCTCAATCTGAGGTGGACGAATCAAATAGTATTCAAGCTGAATTAATCAGAATAAATGATCTTCTGCGGTTGTGCGGTATTTTTGGTGTAGCTACAGGATTTTTGTCTTCTTTGTCTGAAATTCCTCGGATTGAAGTTCCTTTTCCTCCACTATTATCACCTCTAAAAGATTCGGGTTTAGGGACTTTGGCGCTGGTGGATACCCCTGGACCTAATGAGGATAAGTCTTTAAATTTAGTGAATGTTGTCGAGGATAGACTAAAGGTGAGTTCTCTGGTTTTGGTGGTGGTGGACTATAGGACAATTACACAACCAGAGAACCAAGCAAAGGTCAAAAAGTTGGTGGATGAAATTGCTGCTATTAAGGGACGCGATCGCATTTATATCATCGTTAACAAAATTGATGCTCGTGATCCTAATAATCCTGAAGATTTAACTGCTGAACAAATTTTAAATTTGGTTAAAACTAAATATGAAGTTGATGATCCTCAAAATCGAGTTTTTGAAATGTCGTCTATTAAAGGATTTTTAGCTACTAATTTTCAGCGTGAGCAGGAGATTTATCAGCCAACAGAATTACGAAAAAGGAAGAGTTTTGAAGCTCTTGGACAAAAGTATTATAGCGATTATTGGGAAGATCGAAAAGAGGACATTTCTTTATCAGAAATGGATAAAGCAGCTAATAAGTATTGGCAAAAGTCTGGATTTGCTGATTTTATGGAAAAGGCGATCGCTCCTCTAGTCACGGATGCAGCACCTAGCATGATTACTATTAAGGGCGCGTTAAATGATATTAGTCAAAAATTTGCTTCTTTTCTATCTTGTCTCAGCAAGCAGAAGGGAATACTTGAGCGAGATGTTCAACAGCTAGAAGAGCAAATTAACGTTTTGGAAGCAGAGTTGAAAGAAGTAATATCAATTTATACTAGTCTTAAATGGCAGGAAGAATTTCTTTCTTATAATAACAGCATATTTAGCGAAAATAAAGAAAAAATAAACAAAGCCATGCATGACGTTCAGAGTGAATTTCGGGAGTTTTTTGAGCATCAGCTCGACATTTTATGGAATCGCTTAATTAAATTGAATGTATCAGAAGATAGCCGTCATTATTTAGTAATCATAAACCCTACATACATGAACGTATCTATGCTACAAGAGATCGTAAACTTTAATAGAGTTTGCTGTATTAAAATTAATAAAATTTTTGATGAATTGTGTGATCAAATTAAAAACCTTCAATCTCAATATATTGAAGATGTCAATTACTATTTAAATTCCGACAATATATTTATTCATGAAATTCACAAAAAAATGCAGAAAGAATTGAATCAAGAATTTTTATTGAATAAAGATAAATACACAAATTACTATCAATATTCCACAGAAGTAGTCAAGAAAAAATGCAATGCTTATGAAGCAAATATTAGTAAATATGAGGAACGGCTTAAAAAATATGAATCTAGCTCAACTATAGTAGGAAATACAAAAATATATTGGGGTGAAGACTTGCCCGATTTTATAAACACAGGTTATGTATCATATGATCCAATAAATACACTTAATCCATATCGTCATCATCCCTATAAAAATTCAACATTAATCGAAATTAGTAGCAGAAGATTAGGAACAAAGACCGTGTATGTATATTTATTCTCTCAAGAAGTAGTAAGTGGCATTCGTAGTTCATATATAGACAAAGAATCATCCTTTGTCTCCGTGCTAAATCTTTATTCTAATTTGTTATCTGAGGATGAGTCAAAAAATATTGTTGTCTCAACACCAGGAGAAGATATTACGATAATTCTTTGGAATCGTCACCATTTATTTCAAGAATATGAGGAATACTTGCGTCAATCAATTGAAACTAGCAAAAAAATACAAAATAGCTATGCAATTTTTGTAAGTCAGTACAATCAATTTTTAGGTAAAACTGCTAATCTAGAAAAAGACTTAAAATATCTGCAAAAGTATTTCGATAACATTAAATAAAAAACAAAAATGTCACTTATTAACTTTAACTATCTTCAAAAAAAGGAATCTGAAATTCCTATTATTACCGATAAAATACTCGTGGATTTGGTAAACTCAATCCAAGTCAATGACGATTTAATTAGTTTTCGCCAAAAGCGAGGATTATTTGGACAGTTTTTTGATAGCCTTACGGGTGCAGATCGAAAACGTCAACTTGCTATAGATAAAAATGTCAATATAGCAATGCAATCTTTCCATGATTTGGTGTTAGATTTTTCTAATAATTTGAATGTTAGTAATAATGCAATTATCACCATTGAAGAAAAATTAATAGAAACTCGTCAAGCAATCCGCAACCAGCGACAGGATATTAATTTACTTCAAGATATTGTCGATCAATTGAAAGACAAAGTTGAAGATCACGAACATCGGATTTTGAAATTAGAACAACGAGTTTATAGAACAGAAGTTCAGCATAGAATTGAAGATGCGATCGCCGCATGGCAGTCAAAACGGACATATCAAGGCTTTCATTGGGCGATTCAAGTTGCTTTTGTCACCCGTGAAATAGTAGATTATGCTCTCGGTGATTACGAACGATTAATTACCAAAGATCAAGACAAGCAACTGCGTCAGAGTATAAGCGATAGAATACTTGCAACGGACAACACAATCCCCGATAACCATTTTCCATTAACCAACCTCCTCAACCTGTCATATAGCGAAACATCCCAAGAAAACCAAGAACTTGCAGGTTATTTGTTGGAAGTAGAATCTATTTCGGAAGAAAGACTAGGGAAAACTCTCTATTTATTTACCCTTGGTAAAACCCTAGAATTAGCCCAACTACCCAAACAACAACAGCCCCAAAATCTAGCCCAAACCGCCTTTGAATTATGCCGTAACTACCCCAACGTGATGATTTATCCGACTACCAGCAAAAGAGAATTTGTGGAACGCATTGTGAATGAAACTGCAAGCGATAGATTAAATTTGATAACATTAGTCTAATCGCCCTTCGTAGGTTGGGTTGACAAAAGGAAACCCAACATTTCTAGACAAACAATATCCCCTCTCAAATTATTAAGAGAATAACCTATGACCACCACACTGTATGAAACCGACTTTAATCTTTGGATAGAACAAACTGTTAACCAACTCAAAAATGGACAAATTCAAGACCTAGATATAGAAAACCTAATCGAGGAAGTTCAATCAATGGGGAGCAATGACAAACGGGAAATTAAAAGCCGATTAATTGTTTTAATCATGCACCTATTAAAGTATAAATATCAACCAAAAAAGAAAACAAAAAGTTGGACTTCAACTATAATAACCCAAAGAAATGAACTCGAATTAGTCTTAGAAAACAGTCCTAGCTTAAACCCATTCCTCAAAGAGAATATATCCGAGTGCTATCAGAAAGCACGAAAAAACGCCGCAAGGGAAACAAAACTACCCTTAACCACCTTTCCCCTAGAATGTCCCTTCACCCCAGAGCAAATCATAGACTCCGATTATTTCCCAGACACAAATGCTTAATATAAAAGCAGTGCGATCGCCATTTTCCATTAACTTAAAATTCTTGAGAAATAATAATTAAAATTGCTGATTTTAAAGGACTAATTTTAGTTTGAATAATGTCCCAAATAATCTCGTCCTCCAAAGAAAAATAAGCATGAACTAAAATATCTCTCAATCCAGCAATTTTGCGCCATTCAATATGCGGATATTTATTTCTTATTTCTGGAGGAATTTGTTTAACTGCTTCCCCAATCACTGATAAATTTCTAATTACCGCATCAAATCTTAATTCATCAGCAAAAAACCTATTATCATCTAATCCTTGAGTATAACGGAGAATTTTATCACAACTAATTAAAATATCATCACAATAAAGTTTTAAACTACGCGACATAAATAGCGTCTTTTTCTACAGAACTAATAATTTGAGGTTTCAACATTTTTTTAGTGACTAAATCAACGGATAAAGATAAGTTATCTTCCAAGAAGAATTTTAAGTCCATATATTGATCAAAGGTAACTTTTCCTTGAAATTCTACCAATAAATCAAGATCGCTAGTATTTTTTGCTTCATCTCTTGCATAAGAACCAAATAAAGCTAAGGATATCACACCATAACTTTTAATCGTGGTTAAGTTTTTTTTCAGGAAGTTGATTAGATATTCTCTATTCATGATTATTACCTAATGTTTTTGGTCTGAATTAGGATTTAAGCATTCACAGCAATGTTTCAGATCCCCGACTTCTCAGAGAAGTCGGGGATCTTATTCTTGGAATATGTTACAATTTGCGTCATAAAATTAATAGATTAATAATTTTAATTATTACATGAAAGAAGCCAAAATCAAACTCGGATTGGTACTAGCAGGTGGCGGTGCTAAAGGCGCGTACCAATCAGGTGTGGTCAAATATCTAGCAGAAATTGATTTTGCCCCTCTGATGATTGCAGGTACAAGTATCGGTGCGCTCAATGGAGCAATCCTCGCCTCTGGTACATCCTTTAAACAATCAAGCGATCGCCTATGGCAACTATGGAAAGAACTAGGTGAAGCCAACATTATCAACTGGCAGTTAGTTAAATATCCACTGCATTCTTTGGCACAATATTTACATTTTTCACAGGAAGACGCATCTCTGTGTGATCCTAACCCACTGGATAAATTTTTACGCTATGCCATCAATCCTCAACAATTGCGAGCAGGAATTGAACTCTGGGTAGCCGCGTTTCCCTCAGTACACAATTTTCTACCATCTTCACACAAAGCAGGTCAGATTGTCCCCACAATAGGCAATGCGATCGCCTCCAATCTTGGACAATCCGCTGAATATATTCATGTTCAATCAGCCAAAACCGATGAAGAAATTTATCAAACATTACTCGCCAGTGCTGCTATTCCTTTAGCCTTTAAGTCACGCCAGGTTGATGACAAGCATTATGTTGATGGTTGGCTAGGTGATAATGTCCCTCTCAAAGCCTTAGCAAATCGCGGTTGTACTCATGCGATCGTCATTCATTTAGGGAATGGGGAACTTTGGAATCGTCATGATTTCCCTAATCAAACAATAATTGAAATTCGTCCAACGGAAGATATGGGTGGTCTTAACACATTATTAGATTTTAGTCCCGAACGGATTCAACTCCTACAAAAACGCGGTTATCAAGATGCAAAACGCTGTCTTGAACCAATTTTACAAACACTGATAATCGAGCGATCGCGCCAAGAAAGTTTTGCGCGGCTTCAGGAAACATCAAAGCGATTAAGAAACGATTCACCAATATATTAGTTAAAACTGAATGATAAAACAGCCTTGGGGTGCGGTACAAATAAACAAGGCACTGTGCGCTATGATTTCGGTTGTGGGGATAGGAATAATCTTTTGGGGGTGTAATGCTAATATACTAAACACAGGTGAGATTTAAACTTTTGCCAAATGACAAAGAACCCAGACGTGTAGGGGTTTAGCTCATGCTTTACCCCTACGTTTAGAATCAAACAATCAAGCCGTTTTGAGTATAACTCCCAGCTTCAAGAGGCAAGATGGAAGATATATAGGGCTTGCTGAAAAAGTTGTCCGTGACGGCAGGGAAATCTTAACTCTTAACTGGGAACAGTTTCAGCCATCTGGATATCCTCAATTTTCTAAATCCGACCCAGGAAAATGCACCAATTTTGAGACACCATCAGCCAAAACCTTGCACTTTCTTGTGATAAAAATCAGCGAAACCCTTATTAATGAAAGGTTTCAGTTTTATATGGCTAACGCCACGCTACGCTATCAGCAAGCCCTACATATCCAAACGGTAATTTTCCTGTTCGCGTTCCACAAAATACTGGACACGGGCGCGGTAATCTCTGAGAGTTTCATCAACCCAATCCCGATCGCTACTGTTAACATAGAGATGGACTAGGGGTTCACTAGCATCAGGTAAAACCAATAGCCAATTGTCATCATAGGGCTGGCGAATTTTCACGCCGTCAATTAACTCCAGATTCTGGGCGGGGTGAGTTTCCACCAAATAACGCATTAACGCCCCCTTAGCAGTCCAAGGACAGCGGACTGTGTAGGTTCTATTAATGACACGAGGTAATTCGGAACGCACGGTTGCCAGCGATCGCTCTTGAATGGTTAACATTTCAATCAGCTTGGCAATACAGAACATCGAATCAAACCCTGGGTGTAATTGCGGAAAAATAAACCCAGTTTCCCCACTCCCACCCAAAACCACATTGGGATTTTTTTGACAGGCTTCCATTAAAGCCGTCGGATTCGCTTTAGTTCTAATTACATTACCATCATGACGATGGGCAACCAATTCCACCGCACTAGAAGCATGAACCGGTACAACTACCGAACTTCTAGGGTTAGCAGTTAACATCATATCCACCATCAAAGCCGTCAGCATTTCTCCGCGAATGGGAAAACCCGATTCATCAACTAAAATCAGTTGTTCCCCATTAGCTGATACCTGCACGCCAAAATTAGCGTTCACCGCCTCCACAACGTGACCTAATTGAGTCAATAGTAATTCTCTATCAGCATTGGAAATTGCCGTTTTATTCAAACTAGCATTTAACACCACCGCATCAGCCCCAAATTTATCCAACATTTGCGGCAAAACTGCCCCGGACACAGCGTAAACATAGTCAATTACCACTTTTGCCCGACTATTACGCAGAGTATCCAAATTTAATAACTTTTCAAAAGCCTTGCCATAGCAGTCCATTAATTGACTGGAATATACCACATCACCAATTTCATGACTTTGGGAACGGCGCATATCTTCCTTAAAATACGCCCCCTCAATTTTCTTTTCTTGGGCTTTAGAGATGTTAATGCCCTTAACATCCATAAATTCAATCAAGATATAATCACGGCGTTCTGGGTGAACTCGGACATGAATACCCCCTGCTACTGACATTGTGGGGATCACAGTTCGAGCGATGGGAATAGCTGTAGTATCTAGGTTCTGGACATCTACACCGACAGACATTAAACCCGCAATTAAAGACCGTGTTACCATCCGGGAAACATTGCGTTGGTCACGGGAGACTGTCACCATTGAACCAGGTTTTAAAGTCGAACCATAGGCAGCCCCCAACTTCACCGCAAACTCTGGAGTAATATCAATATTGGCTAATCCCTGTACCCCGCGCTGTCCAAATAAATTGCGTTGGGCAGTATTTCCCCAAATCAGATTAATATTTAAAACTGCACCAGACTCAATCTTTTTACTTGGCCATACCCTCACCCCAGGGCTAATTTGCGCCTCTTCTCCCACCGTAGACAGCGAACCTACCACAGCCGCCTCTAAGACATGAGCGCGTCTATCTACACGAGTACCGCGACCAATTACGCAAGCCGATAACTGGGCTTCGTCGCCAACAATTGCCCCATTCCAAATAATTGGTCTTTTTAAATGAGCATCAGCCCCAATTGTCACATTATCACCAATTACTGTCCCATCCTCAATTTTTACCCTTGCGCCAATGCGGCAATTATTACCAATTACGGCTGGGGTTTCAATTTTGGCTGTAGGATCAATATAAGTATTTTGTCCTACCCACAAACCGGGAGCAATTTCTGGATAAGCCACTTTTAAGTTAACTTTCCTTTGTAAAGCATCATACTGGGCTTCTCTATAGGCATCTAAATGACCCACATCACACCAGTAACCATCAGCAACATAACCGTAAATTGGCTCGTCTTTGGCTAGTAATAAGGGAAATAAATCTTTGGAAAAATCGCATTCAGTATGTTCTGGTAAATAGTCTAAAACTTCTGGTTCTAAAATATAAGTGCCAGTGTTGACAGTATCAGAAAAGATTTCGCTGGTGGAAGGCTTTTCCAAAAACCGGTTAATACGCCCTTCTGTATCCGTAATTACCACACCAAATTCAATGGGATTAGGCACACGGGTTAAAATTAAAGTGGCTTTTGATTGTTTTTGTTGATGAAATTCAATGGCAGCATTCAAATCAAAATCTGTGATACTATCACCGCTAATGACTAAAAAAGTTTCATCTAAAAGTTCAGTAATATTTTTTACACAACCTGCCGTACCTAATGGTTGATCTTCTTCGATAGCATAGGTCATTTGTACGCCAAAATCACTGCCATCTTGAAAGTAATCACGGAGAACATCTGGTAAATAATGCAATGTGGCAATTACTTCATAAATCTGGTGCCGTTTGAGGAGATTAATGATATGTTCAGCAATGGGACGATTTAAGATCGGAACCATTGGTTTGGGTAAATCGCAAGTCAAAGGACGCAACCGTGTTCCTGAACCACCTGCCATTAAGACTGCACGCATAAATACTCCTAAACTTGACTAAAAACATGATATTTTTCTTCTTCTAGTCTCTTATAGTTATTGAAATTTCAGAACCTTCCATAAGAAACATCTCTGAAAGGAGTCACTGAGTCAGGAGTCAGGAGTATGGCCTTAGAGAACTCCACAAAAAGAAATGCCCAATGTCATTCTGTTCGCGCAGCGTGTCAGAGGGATTACAAAACGAAGTGTAGTGAAGAATCTCTTGAGATGCTTCGTTTCGCTTCGTTTCGCTACACTCAGCATGACAAAACAGGATCATTTATTGGCGTTGCTGATTAAGGGTATGAATTTTAGTCTCACGCAAAGGCGCAAAGACGCAAAGGTAAGAGTTTTAAAGATTCAATTTGGGAATTTCATACCTCGATTCAGCAACGCCCATTTATTTTGTGGCTTACTCTAATTCATTTCTGGGCGGGTCTGTGAGCCAAACAAATAAGCCATCTGTAGCTTAAGTTGACACCAATGGTTTCTCCCCTGTTCCCTGTTCCTTATCGTTTCAAAATTCTGATTCGTCTAGCACCTATAAATCTTTTACCTACTGATAGGAGAAAACTAGAACAATGGAGTAGAACCCCATAGATTTAATTGTCAAGGTACAGATTACCGTTAGGCAGTTAGGTTTTTATACAGGTTGATTACCTTTCCTGTCAATTGAGATTATAACATCAAATATAATTAACTTATCACTGGGGGATAAATCCCCTCTTGCAGCTTTCATCCCCGGCTTACGAGACACTGATCTCTAAAAATTTTGGGGATTTTTAGGGATTAATTCCGGGGTTTTTAGCCTATCTTCTTATAAGATGATGTCAGTTATTAAGGAAGTTGATGGTAATTATGAATTTACTTGTTTTCGGAATAATCGTGGTTTATCTCGGTGGTGTGTGGAAATTTTGGACTGGATTTGGTAGGACTAATTTTAATCAAACTTTACCTAATCGGATCGGTTTGGCTGTGCTATGGCCTGCTTTGTTTTTAGTTAATTCATCCTATCGTCGCAATTTTCAAAAGGCACTGAAGGGATAATTAATTCGTAATTACCCATTACGAATTAATTATTTTGGTTAAAAATTGTGTCAAGGGGCTAAAAAGCCTGAATCCATTCTTTAACAAAATACTCTGTCCAAATGCCGTTTTGCCAATAGGGATCTGATTCCACTAATTGACGAACGGTGTTTTCGTCTTCAGCTTCGTAAATAGCAAAGACTTGAGTTACATCTTTTGTTGGACCAATGGTAATTAAAATTCCAGATTCTTTCTGTTGTGCTAATCCTGTTAAATGGGCTTGACGATAGGGTTCACGTTTGCTGAGAACGTCTTCACAATAGCTTCCCCACATGATGTATTTTGTCATAATTTCTGATTTGATTATTGATACTTCTTAAAAAATATAGCAACATGAGGTTTTTTAAGATAGAGATTGATGATCAAGTTTTTAATTTCACCGATATCCCTGTATACTTAATAATACTTAACAGGAATCTGAGAATCTATACAGATATTTATAATTATATGAGGTAGATCCTAACCTGCTAGTCGCTGGCGGGGAGGTGGCTATGTATGTGGCTATTAAGTAATTGGACAAAAATATTTACAGTCATTGCGAGCGAAGGGAAGCAATCACAACCTTTGCGATTGCTTCATTTCACTTCGTTCCATATGGCTAACGCCACGCTTTGCTAACGCAATGACATTGTGTAATTAATTCTGTCTCACTACTTACACCAATCTTGAGGTATATTTTTATTAAAATAAATTACGATTTTGTATAACAAATCACAGTTTAATAGTTAAATATAGAACTAATATCTCACTTTAAAAGATAACTAATCAAAAATATGGGTAGGCAATTTAACCGACGTAAGTTTCTGCTTTACAGTGCTGTAGGTGTTGGTAGTAGCATTTTTTTAAAAGCTTGTGCTAATAACTCTCCAAATACTGCGAATAGTCCAGCAGCATCCACTAGTACATCTCCCGTAGCTGGTACTACTGGTAAAACTATCAAGGTAGGTATTTTACATTCTCTCAGTGGCACAATGGCTATCAGTGAGAAAAGTGTGGTAGATGCGGAAAAACTAGCAATTAAGGAAATTAACGCTGCTGGGGGTGTTTTAGGTAAACAAATTGAAGCAGTTGTTGAAGATGGCGCTTCTAATTGGGACACCTTTAGAGAAAAAGCTACCAAATTGATTGACCAGGATCAAGTAGCTGTAGTTTTCGGTTGTTGGACTTCTGCTAGTCGTAAAAATGTCAAGCCAGTTTTCGAGAGCAAGGATCATATGCTCTGGTATCCTGTGCAGTATGAGGGTCAAGAATGTTCTAAAAACATTTTTTACACTGGTGCAGCCCCAAATCAACAAATTGAACCTTCTGTTGATTGGTTGTTGAAGAATAAAGGTAAAGAGTTCTTTTTAGTCGGTTCTGACTATGTTTTCCCCCGCACTGCTAATAACATTATTAAGGCTCAATTGGAGGCTTTAGGCGGGAAAACTGTTGGGGAAGATTACTTACCTTTGGGTAATACGGAAGTAACAGCTATTATCACGAAAATTAAGCAGGTTTTACCCAATGGCGGTGTAATTTATAATACTCTTAATGGTGATAGTAATGTTGCTTTCTTCAAACAGTTGAAAGGAGCGGGATTGACACCAGATAAGTATCCTTCCATGTCTGTGAGTATTGCGGAAGAGGAAGTTAAAGCCATTGGGGTGGAGTATCTAAAAGGACATTATGCTGCTTGGAACTATTTTCAAACAGTAGACACACCTGCGAACAAGAAATTTGTGGCGGCTTTTAAGAAAGAATACGGGGAAGACAGGGTAACAAATGACCCAATGGAAGCGGCCTATATCGCCGTGTATTTATGGAAACAAGCGGTAGAAAAAGCAACTACAACTGACTTGGCGAAAGTACGGGCTGCGGCCTATGGTCAAACTATAGATGCACCTGAAGGAAAGGTGACTGTTAATGCTAATCATCACATATCAAAAATTGTGCGGATTGGTCAAGTCAGACAGGATGGACTATTTGACATTGTTTATGCTACCCCCGCACCAGTTGAACCAGTTCCTTGGAATCAATTTGTGAAAGAGACTAAGGGATTTGCCTGTGATTGGTCAGATCCTGCAAAAGGTGGTAAATACAAGAAGGGTTAATTTGGTGGTAAGTTGTCAGGGGTTAGTAATACAACAAATTGCATCTCAATAAGGTATGTATGGGCGGGCAGGATGCCCACCCCACAGGAGTTTTACTATTCATATTTGTACTTTGTTTAGTGGCAATTTGCTGTGAGATTAAAATAACTAATAACTGACAACTGACTATTAGGAATAAATTGATAATTGCAGGGATAAAATGTTAACAGGTTTCTTGGAAGCTGTATTTAATGGTGTTAGTATTGGCGCTGTTTTATTAATTGCTGCGTTAGGATTAGCTATCATATTTGGCTTAATGGGTGTCATTAATATGGCTCATGGTGAGCTAATTATGTTTGGTGCTTATACAACTTTTGTCGTGCAAAATGTTTGTAAGCAACTGGGTGGGGTTTGGTTTGAAGTTTATATATTTTTGGCTTTGATTATTGCTTTTATTTTCACTGCTGGTGTGGGATTAATTCTGGAAAAAAGTGTAATTCGTTATCTCTATGGACGACCTTTAGAAACTCTGTTAGCAACCTGGGGAGTAAGTTTAATTTTTCAACAGTTTGTTCGCAGTGTCAATTTATTATTAGTCATGGGGATGGTTTTGTTTTCTGTTCTGTTTTTTGGGGGTTTATGGATTTTAAATTCTCGGAATAATTTCCAGAAAATTCGCAACTGGGTTGTGGGAGTTTTACTATTTTTGTCGCTAGGATTGACAATTACAATTTGTAATTTATTAAGTCAAACCTATCAGCAAGCGGTAACTTTACCTTGGTTTGGCGCTCAAAATGTGGATGTTACAGCCCCTAGTTGGTTACAATCTGGTATATCTTTAGCTGGTGTACAATTACCTTATGCCCGGTTATTTATTATTGTTTTGACGATTATTTGTGTGGGAGGAATTTATCTATTTTTGCAACGTTCTCATTGGGGATTAAGAATTAGGGCTGTTACTCAAAATCGCAGTATGAGCGCTTGTTTGGGTATTCCCACTCAAAAAGTTGATGCAATTACTTTCGCGTTGGGTTCAGGGTTAGCTGGTGTGGCTGGATGTGCAATTAGTTTACTCGGTTCTGTCGGACCAAATACTGGACAAAATTACATTATTGACACCTTTATGGTGGTGGTTGTCGGTGGTGTGGGTAATTTAGCTGGTACGATTTTGGCAGCTTTGGGAATTGGGACAATTAATTATTTGATTGGTTCGGGAACTTTGGCTTTGTTGTTGGGTGCGGTCAAGCCTTTGGCTGATTTATTTAGTTTTTTTGCGACAACAAGTATGGCTAAGGTGATGGTTTTTGCTTTAATTATTGTGTTTTTACAATGGAAGCCAGGAGGGATTTTTCCCCAAAAGGGTCGTCATGTTGATGTTTAAATTATCGGAAATTTAACGCAGATAAACGCAGATAAACGCGGATTTGAGAAAATGGATAAAGCAGGAATGATGAAAATTAAAAAGGGGCGAAATTTAATATTAGTTGAAGTTGGGGTCGTTTGTGCGATCGCTTTGATTTTGATTTTGATGATGCCGGTGTTACTTTCAGATTTTCGTCTGAATTTATTGGGACGATTTTTGTCTCTGGCTATTGTGGCTTTGGGAATTGATTTAATTTGGGGTTATGCTGGTTTATTGAGTTTGGGACATGGGATTTTCTTCGGTTTGGGTGGATATGCGATCGCTATGTACCTAAAATTGCAAGTTCCCACGGGGGAATTACCGGATTTTATGGCGCTTTATGGTGTTATGAAACTTCCTGGATTTTGGCAGCCTTTTTCTTCTTTTCCCCTGTCTGTGGCTGCTGTGGTGATGATTCCGGGTTTGTTAGCAGGACTACTAGGATATTTAGTATTTCGTAATCGCATTAAGGGGGTTTATTTTTCGATTTTGACTCAAGCTGCAATTATTGTATTTTTCAATTTTTTTAATGGACAACAACAATTTTTTAATGGCACAAATGGGTTGATAGATTTTACCACTTTTCCGCCTTTATCTTGGGGAGTTAATGGCAGTGGTGCTATAGTTAGTGATAGCAAAACTCAATTTGTTTTTTATGTCTTGACGGTGGTATTTTTGGCGGCTACTTATGGGCTTTGTCGCTGGTTAACTAGTGGACGTTTTGGCCGATTATTAATAGCTATTCGTGATGATGAAAGTCGGGTGAGATTTTCTGGCTATGACCCCACAGATTTTAAAGTATTAGTATTTGCAGTTTCGGGAGCAATTGCTGGTATAGCTGGGGCATTTTACACCGTTCAAAGTGGTTCTGTATCCCCCAGATCCATGGATATTGGCTTTTCTATTGAAATGGTGATTTGGGTGGCTGTGGGGGGAAGAGGGACGTTAATCGGGGCAGTTATTGGCACTTTATTAGTTAATTATGCCCGGACTTTTTTAAGTGAACAATTCGCGGAAATATGGCTATTTTTTCAGGGTATACTATTATTAATTATCGTCATTTTGCTTCCTGACGGCATCATGGGATGGTTAAATAAACAAAATATCCCTTTTGGGAAACGTCAGCAATTAAAACCTTCTGATACCTATCCTAGTTTAGAAGAAGATATGGAGGTGAAACATGAACGCCAAAATCTTGGAAACTGAAAATGTCACCGTTAGTTTTGACGGTTTTAAAGCATTAAACCAATTAAATTTTAGTATGAATGTTGGTGAATTGCGCGTAGTAATTGGTCCAAATGGGGCTGGAAAAACTACTTTTCTGGATGTAATTACAGGTAAGGTGCAACCAACCATAGGAAGAGTCCTATTTAAGGGTAAAAATTTACGTTCTTTAGCTGAACATCAAATTGCACGGTTGGGAATTGGGCGCAAATTTCAAACTCCACGCATATATCTTAATTTAACACCTTTTGAGAATTTAGAAATCACTAGTAATCGTCAGAAAAATGTCTTTTCTACCTTGTTTAGTTCTATAAATTCTGCGGAAAAAAATAGTCTTAAAGGCTTATTAGAAACGATTGGTTTAACTGCAAAAGCAAATATTCCAGCGGCTTTATTATCCCACGGAGAAAAGCAACGTTTGGAGATTGGAATGTTAGTAGCGCAATCTCCTGATTTATTACTTGTTGATGAACCAGTGGCTGGTTTAACAGATGAAGAAACCTATAATATCGGTAATTTATTAGCAACATTAGCGGAAAGTCATTCAATTTTAGTCATTGAACATGATATGGAATTTGTGCGACAAATTGCTAAGAAGGTGACAGTATTACATGAGGGTTCAGTATTGTGTGAAGGTGATTTTGAGGAAGTGAGAAATGACCCCCGCGTTATTGAAGTATATTTGGGAAAACAGGAAGAGAATCATACCTCCCTTAATCCCCTTTTGTAAACGCATCACTGACTTCAAAAATAGTTACATTTTAGCGATAAAATAACCCTAACTTTAGTCCATTTAAGTGGTATAATAGCATTTAGTGATTGGTGCTTTGAGAACTACTTTTAGTTTCTAGCTTCCAAATTAGAGTTGCTAATAATTATTCTTAATGGCTCCAATTATTCGTAAAAAATCAGGTGTGAAGAAAAATGCAAAAGCTCTTAACATATTTACTTGCTAGTTCGACTGTTATCAGTGCTATACTATGGACAAGTTCTGGAGTCTTGGCTGAAGAAATACCAGCAAATAATCAACTCCAGACTGACACTAATTCTCAACAATTAAATATAAATAATCAACAAAAGGTAATATCTCAAGTTACCTCCGTGTCTCAGTTATCTGATATCCAACCTAATGATTGGGCATTTCAGGCATTACAATCATTGGTAGAACGCTATGGATGTGTTGCAGGTTATCCTAACGGGACTTTTCGGGGTAATCGGGCGTTGTCACGATACGAATTTGCGGCTGGTTTGAATGCTTGTTTAGATCGAGTCAATGAATTAATTGCTACTGCTACCGCTGATTTAACGACAAAACAAGATTTAGCAACAATCCAAAAGTTGCAAAATGACTTTTCCGCAGAACTAGCAACCTTAAAAGGGCGTGTAGACACTGTAGAAGCCAAAACTGCTGATTTAGAAGCCAATCAATTTTCAACTACCACAAAACTGCAAGGACAGGTTGTTGCGGTTGTTAGTGGTGTTGTTTCTGGTGATAAAGTTGGTACTAGTAACATTACTAGCAAGAATACGACATTAGGCGCTAGAACTAGATTGGAGCTTGTTACCAGTTTTACTGGAAAAGACACACTGTTTACCAGGCTAGAAAGCAACAATATTAACAGTTTCGGTCTTAATACTACAGAAGGTAAATTATCCTTTGCCAGTGGCACACCTAATAACAATGTTTCCATAGGTGCGCTTTCCTATGGATTCCCCCTTGGTAAAAACACTTATGCCAACATCATAGCCAATGATGGTATAATTCTCGACCTTGACAGCACATTGAATCTGTTTGATGGGAATGGTGGGTCCGGTGCTGTGTCCGCATTTGCAACCAGAAACCCCATCTATGCCCAATTGGGTGGGGCGGGACTAGGTGTAAAACAAAACATCGGTAAAAATTTAACTCTCAGTTTAGGTTACTTAGCTAGTCAACACAATACCCCTACTCCTGGAAATGGGTTGTTTGATGGTCCCTACGGCGGTTTAGCACAATTAACAGTCAAACCAAGCGATCGCATTTCCCTTGGTTTAACTTACATCAATTCCTATAACAAGTCACTGGCTACAGGTAGTAATAACGCCACATTTCGCAATCCCAATCTTGCCCCGGGTACAAACTTTTCCAGTAATTCCTACGGTGTGGAAGCATCTTTAGGTATTACGAAGAAACTTATTTTAGGTGGTTGGGCTGGATATACCAATAGTCAAGTTTTGACTGGTACCAAAGGAAAAGCAGAAATTTGGAACTATGCTGTTACTTTAGGTTTACCAGATTTGGGTAAAAAAGGTAACTTAGCTGGCATTGTATTTGGTATGGAACCAAAGGTCACGAATTCTACTGTTACTGGAGTTACGAAAGATCCAAATACCTCCTATCACGTTGAGGGATTTTATCAATACAAGGTCAGCGATAATATCACCATTACCCCCGCTGTAATTTGGCTAACAGCCCCAAATCACGATGATAGCAGTAGCAATTTAGTAATTGGTGCTTTGAGAACTACTTTCAGTTTCTAATCATAAATTCTTCATATATCTAGGTTTTCGGTTTATTCCGCAAACCCTAGATAAAGATGCTAAACGCTATTTGATCCCCCTAAATCCCTGAAAGGGGGATTTTCAGAAGTTTAGCCCCCCTTTTCAAGCTACGGTGTACACACAAGTTTCTTGACAAGGTGAGGGTGAGGGTGGGGTAAAAATGACTTGTTTGTATAGGGTAAAATTGGGGAAAATTAAAATAGTTCATCAGGTTAATTTTATAATGCTAAAAATTTCTAATCTTAACGTTCATTATGGTGAAAGTCATATTATCAGAAATGTGGATTTGACTGTATTACCAGGACAAATGGTATGTTTAATTGGCCGCAATGGGGTGGGAAAAACAACCATGCTAAAAACAATTATTGGCTTACTCAAACCCAGCAGCGGAATTATTAATTTTGCAGGGGAGATAATTAACGGTAAACCAACTTATGAAAGAGCGAAAATGGGTATTGGTTATGTGAGTCAGGGAAGGGAAATTATCCCACGATTAACAGTTAAAGAAAATCTGCTTTTGGGATTAGAAGCTAGACAAAAACCAGTCAAAAAACCAGAAATTCCTCCAGAAATTTTTAGCCTATTTCCAGTGTTAAAAACTATGCTTTCTCGTATGGGTGGAGATTTAAGTGGTGGACAACAGCAACAATTAGCGATCGCTCGTGCTTTAATGGGAAAACCACAACTACTCGTATTAGACGAACCAACGGAAGGTATTCAACCCTCAATCATTTTGGAAATTGAAGCCGCAGTCCGTCAGATTATTGAAACTACAGGAGTTTCCGTCTTATTGGTAGAACAGCACTTGCATTTTGTCCGTCAGGCAGATTACTATTATGCTATGCAAAAAGGGGGGATTGTTGCTTCCGGTCTAACTCAGGAACTTAGTCAAGATGTGATTCAAAAGTTTTTGACGGTTTAGTGATAAGAGAACTCCACAAAAAAAATGATCCAATTTTGTGGGATGGGCATCCTTGCCCGTCCTTGATGATTAGCGGGCAATTCGTCCCGCACCACAAGAAATTTTGGGATATTTTTTTGATTGGAAGTCTCTAATAAACCTGTGCTGCATGAGTTGTCATTGCGAGTGAAAGGAAGCAATCTCTTGACAACCGATAAACCACCTAACGCAAAAATCTCTCAAACCCTTATTCCTCTGTGTCCTCTGCGCCTCCGTGGTTCGTTAATCAGGATAATTTATTTCTTGGAAGTCCCTAATTGATAAAGCCAGGGAATAAATTCCCTGTCTCATAGCAAAAGTCGGTTAAAACCGACTGTTTCGATTAACTTCTCAAATTCACACCAAATTTTTCAACTAAGGCTGTCCGCACTTGATTATGAACTGGTTCAATTTCATTTTCAGTGAGAGTGCGATCGCTGGCACGATATACTAACCGAAAAGCTAAACTACGTTGTCCTGTGGGAACGTGTTCACCACGATATTCATCAAACAATTCCACCGAGTTTAATAACCCTTTCCCAGCTTTATTAATGACCTTTTCAATTTCGGAAACTGTCACTTTCACAGAAGCAAAAAATGCCAAATCTCTGTCACTAGCTGGATAGGTAGAATAGGAACTGAATTTGGGAACTAGTAAATCATCATGATCCCAGGCATCCAACAGAGCATCTAAATCCAATTGAAACACATAAACGGCTTCTGGTAAATCTTTCTCTCGACGTAATTGGGGGTGAATTTGTCCGAATGTTCCCAGTCTATTACCCTTTACCCACAATGAAGCTGTGCGTCCAGGATGTAAACGAGAATCTCGATTTTCAGGTTGAAATTCTACAGTTAATTTTAGTTGTTTAAAGACACTTTCTAAAATACCTTTGGCTTCAAACCAAGTAATCGCTTCTTCCTTACCACCTCTTGACCATTTACCGGAAGTTGTATCACCACCGATAATTCCAGCCAGCATTTCTGCTTCTTGTAAACCATCTTCTTCGCGCCAGAAAATCCGCCCGATTTCAAAACCGTTTAATGCTCCATTTCCTTGCTCTATATTATATTGAAAAGCGGTAATTAAACCGGAAATCAAATCAGTGCGTAAAGCCGAATATTCAGCAAACAAAGGGTTACTTAAAATGATCTGTTTATCTTCACCTGGTTTCACCAAAGAATAATGAATTAATTCAGTCAAACCTTCAGCGCGGAGATAAGCGCGTAACCTGCGAATTAACTCTTGTTCTAAAGATAGATAACCAGCTTCGGATTTTTCTGGTAAGGTATCACAGAATTTATCATAACCATATAACCGGGCAATTTCTTCAATTAAATCAATTTCCCGTTCTAAGTCGCGGTAACGATAGGGAGGTACGGTAACTGTCCAATTCCGGTCATCAATTTTGACTAATTCACACCCTAAAGCTGTGAGAATTTTTTCTACATCTTCTGGTTGTAATTCTCCTGTTTCTTGTCCTAATTCAATCGGACCTAACACTTCATTAACTTTATCTAAACGCAGGTTAATAGAATGTGACCAGGTAGAAGCATCTGGACGATAATCGGAAATTTCTTGTTGAACAATCACACCCGCAGCTAATTCACTAATTAAGGATAAAGCCCGGTGACAAGCTATTTCTAATTCTGCTCGATTTACGCCCCTTTCATATCTACCAGAAGCTTCACTTCTTAAACCAGCACTGCGAGAAGAACGCCGAATAGCCACAGAATCAAATAACGCAGCTTCTAAAACTAAACTTTGTGTACCTTCATGAACTTCTGTTTCTGCACCACCCATAACACCTGCTAAAGCCACGGCTTTGTTATTAGCAGTAATTAATAAATTTTGGGTTGATAAAGTCCGATTATTTCCATCTAAAGTTTTTAAAGTTTCGCCACTTTCCGCAAACCGGACACCAATAATTAAATTTTCCCCCTCACCTACAGATTGTAAACGCTCTTTGTCGAAAGCGTGAAGCGGTTGTCCTCTTTCTAATAAAACATAGTTTGTGATATCAACTACATTATTAATTGGTCTGACTCCCGCAGCCCGTAAACGTTGTTGTAACCATTCAGGAGAAGCAGCAATTTTGATGTTTTCAACAACAGTACCAATATAAGCAGGACAAGCTTGGATTTCAGAAATTTTTAAAGTGATGCTTTTCGCAGTCTTGGTATTTTCTACTTCTGCAACTGGGGGAATTGATAGTTTTCCGTCAGTTAAAGCTGCTACTTCCCGTGCAATACCCACCATAGATAAAGCGTCAGCCCGGTTAGCAGTAGCGGTGACATCTAAAATCACATCTTCCAAACCCAATAGGGGACGAACATCACTACCCACCACCATGTTTTCTTCAGGGAAGATATGAATACCGTCAATATCAGTGGGTAAACCCAGTTCTTTTAAAGAGCATATCATCCCATTGGAGGGAACACCCCGCAGTTTTGCGGGTTTGATTTTTAAATCAATGTTGGGTAAATAAGTTCCTGTGGTGGCGACAGGGACATAGATATCTGCGCGGACGTTCGCAGCACCGCAAACGATATTTACAGTCTCAGCAGCCCCAATATCTACGGTACAAACGCTCAATTTATCGGCGTTGGGGTGGGGTTGACGTTCCAGCACTTTCCCCACAACTACACCATTTGCCCAAGTGCGGCGGTCTTCTATATCTTCTACTTCAAACCCTGCCATTGTCAAGGTTTCCGCCAGTTCTTCTGGGGTGAGTTTGATTTCTACGAGTTCTTTTAACCAGTTTAGAGAAATACGCATGGAGTCTGTTTGTTTAGATTTGTCTTTCGCTCTAATTTTATATATTAAGTGAAAATTATCAGATTTTTTGGCGTTGCTGATTTAATGTAGGAATTAGCCTCACGCAAAGGCGCAAAGACGCAAAGAATATGAGTTAAAGAAATCTAATTTTTCCTTTTTATAGTACAGATGTGATATGCAAACTATCTACATTTTTTTCACTGGATGTCTATTATGATTAATTTAGTAGATATCAGAATCTATTCCTATGGGAGATATGTCCACTATGGTACAGCAATTATCAGCAGAAACCACACCAGAAATCATTTATCCTGACAGCGACGGTCAACCAATGGCAGATAATACTAAACAATATCAATGGATTGTTAAAATTAAAGAAAATTTAGAAATATTATTTGCATCACGAGATGATGTATTTATTGCAGGTGATTTACTTTGGTATCCTATCGAGGGAAGTGTCAAAACTTGTCAAGCACCTGATGTTATGGTGGTGTTTGGTAGACCAAAAGTAGATAGAGGTTCTTATCAACAATGGAAAGAAAATAATATTCCTCCTCAAGTGGTTTTTGAAATTTTATCACCGGGAAATCGTACTCCCAAAATGATTAATAAATCGCTTTTTTATCAACGTTATGGTGTGGAAGAATATTATATTTATGATCCTGATACTTTAGAATTATCCGGTTTTGTGCGTTATCAAGATGCTTTTATAGCCATTGAAGATATTAATGGTTGGATAAGTCCGAGATTGGGTATCCGGTTTCAACTTGTACTTGATAATTTAGAGATTTATTATCCTGATGGTAACAAGTTTCTCACATCTGTGGAATTTGATCAACTTGCTAAACAAGAATATCAACGTGCTGAACAAGAACGTCAGGAGAAGCAAGTAGTTATTCAGCAGTATCAAGAATTATTAGCTAAGTTGCAAGAAAAGGGAATTGATTTAGATAATTTATGATTATATGGTAGGGTATTATGCACCGCGAGAAAAGAACAGGAGACATTAGAAAAAGAATATCAATCAAGTTTAAATACACTCTTACCTATCAAAAAACAACTGAAACAATGTGATTGGTTAATTGATGAAATTGTTTATCGGTTGTATGGTTTAACTGAAGAAGAAAAAGCCATAATTCAAGGATAAAAATATCCCCGACTTCTGTTTTCATTTTGTAAATAAATGATAGATTTTTCTTAGAAGTCGGGGATCTGGATTATAATAAAAATAGAATTGGTAATATCAATCATGCTAAAATACAGCCAATTAAATTATTTACCCTCATCTAAGGAATTACCCGACTCTGAAGACACACCAGTGGATAACGAACTACAAGATTTAATTCCCGGTTTATTAAAAGCCATGTTAGCCTTAATCTGGTGCCAAAGATGGGATTGGTTTTTTGGCGTAGACATGGGAATATATTATGATCCAGATAAACCTGCAATTGTCCCAGATGGATTTTTAAGTATTGGTATTCCCAGATTAATTGATGAAGATTTACGCCGCAGTTATGTATTATGGGAAGAACAAAAATTACCGATTTTAGTGTTAGAAATAGTGTCTCATACCTATAGGGGAGAATATAGCACTAAGAAAGATTTTTATGCTCAAGAATTGGGGATATTATATTATGTAGTTTATAATTCTCAGCGTAAAAGAAAACAACGTTTAGAGGTTTACAAATTAGTCAATGGAGAATATAAATTACTGTCAGGAAACCCTGTTTTTCTACCAGAGATAGGGTTAGGAATAGGAATGGAAAAAGCAACATATCAAGGAATAACTAGGGAATGGTTATATTGGTTTGATGAAAATGGAAAACGATTTTTAACACCAGAAGAAAGGATGCAACAAAGTGAGGAAAAACATTTAGAATCTGAAAGAAAATGGTTAGAATCTGAGGAAAAGGCTAATAAATTAGCAGAGATGTTAAAAAAATTAGGAGTTGATCCTGAAAATTTATAGCGTGTGAATTAAATCTGCAAACCCGTAAATACTAATTCCTAATAAGAGTAATGCGGTGAATTGGGTAAGGCGTTGTTGAGTTAAAACTGTGTGGTTGTTTCCGGTGGGAGACATTGCTTCCCGGACTAATATAGAAGTTGATGCTCCCACGACAAAACTTAAACCTAGTATGATGTAGGGTTTATCTGGGACAATGGTGGAGACTGTCAGCAGAGCGATCGCTAATGTTAACATTAATAACTCCACAAATCGGGGTGGATGATCTTGAATAAATAAAATTAGGCTATTTAACCAAAAATTCCAGGTTCTCATAATTTGTCAGTTGTTAATTAACTGTTGTAGAGACGTTCCATGGAACGTCTCTATATTAAAACTAACGAGCGCCAGCTTTTACCCCTGCACCAGTTTTCTGAGTTGAGTCTTCTGGAAGTTCCACACCAAAAACTCGACAAAAGACCTTTTCTACCTTATATCCTGTATCAATGGATTCTAAAGGATCTTTCCGCAGACGGTGACGCAGACATAATGTAATTACCCGCCGGATATCGTCAACTGTTACTTCTGTCCGACCTTCAAAGGCGGTTAAGGCTTTAGCCGCACGGTTTGTCACAATGTCACCCCGCAACCCGTCCACATCTAATTCTGAACAAACTTCGGAAATTTTTACCCGGAAGTCATAGTCTAAATTAACTTGTGGTAATAAGTTTTGGGCATTGACAATTTTCTCTTGTAATGCTACTTGGGGAGCTTGGTGTTTTTCTAAATACACAGGCGGATTTTGGTCAAATTCACCCCGTTCTTCCACAATTTGCACCCGCAAAGCTGGTTCTTTCACAGTGCGGATTTCTGCGTGCATTCCAAAACGGTCAAGGAGTTGGGGACGCAGTTCCCCTTCTTCTGGGTTTCCCGAACCAACGAGAACAAACTTGGCTGGGTGACGGATAGAAATCCCCTCCCGTTCCACAGTGTTCCAACCACTAGCAGCGGAATCGAGGAGTACGTCTACCAAGTGGTCATCTAATAAGTTGACCTCATCAACGTAAAGAATACCCCGGTTAGCTTTGGCTAGGAGTCCGGGTTCAAAGGCTTTGACACCCTCAGATAAGGCTTTTTCAATGTCAATTGTCCCACAAACTCGGTCTTCTGTCGCACCCAATGGTAAATCTACCATTTGTACCTTTTTGTGAGTGACGGGAATTTCCAACCCTTGGGCTACCTGTTGACGGACTTCATCACTCATCAAGTCCGTGTCGCTGGGGTCACTGTTGAAAGGGTCATTGGCGACAACAGGGATTTCTGGTAAAAGGTCCGCCAAGGCGCGGATAGTTGTAGATTTTCCGGTGCCGCGATCGCCCATAATCATTACACCACCAATTTTGGGGTCAATGACATTTAACAGCAGTGCCAGTTTCATTTCTTCTTGACCAACGATGGCTGTAAATGGAAAGACCGCACGACGCGCACTCGCACTAGCTTGAGCAGTTGAAGTCACTAAATTACCTTAACAATATTTTTTATTACAATTCTTCATTTTGACACATTTTGGGGAGGTGGGTTGGTTGTTCGTTAAAAGCCAATCTTCTTATAAGTTTTTTAAATCTGACTTTTACAAAAAAAGCACAAGACTATGTTTATTGAGAATAAATCTGCTTCATTCTCAAGATTGTTGAGAATGATTGCAATAAGGTAACGATTTTACTAGGTTCTTGACCTCTTGACTTTTTGTGCTATTATCAAGGTGTATGATGTTGTGGCTATAATGTCTAAATTTTAGAATACAGAAATTGTCAATCGCCTCTCAGGTTGATTTAAAATATTTAACTCCTGAATAACTTCTTTAACAGATTGATAACGATTGCTTTTTCAATACTATCTGTTCCCTGTGCTTGGGGTAAAAATTGTTTAATTACACAATAGGGTTTTGATGGTTTATCCTCATCAATAGCTAAAAATGTTCTACCAAAACCACCCTGACCTAAAATTGATTTAGGTATATACCTTTCAAAAGTAACTTATTACCGCACTTTTGACAATATTGAAAATTATCAGGGTTAGGAAAAAGACAGTCAGGATTAAGACATTGACGCATAGACTCACAACCAAGGCTCCGTTGTAATTTTACCCTAATTAATCAAGATTTACGCAAAATCTCTCAAAACCTCATTTCTCTGCGTCTGGAGGGGTTCATTTAAAAAAATATATAACTTAACTAACACCCAGATCCCCGATTTCTTTAAGAAATCGGGGATCTATCTTCTCAAATCATGCTACAATTACGCACTGACCTCAACCATACCCAAAAACCCCAACATCCAATTTCATGACCAAAAAACGTATTTTAGTTACAGGTGCAAGTGGCTGTATCGGTCACTATATCAGCGAAGCCTTAATTCAAAACACCAATCACGAATTATATCTCCTGGTTAGAAACCCTAATAAACTCCAAGTAGATACTACAGTCCGTCCTGGAATCACCATTCTTCAGGGTGATATGCAAGAGATTGGTAAATTCTCTAATTTACTCAAAACCATTGATATCGCCGTATTAACAGCCACTTCCTGGGGTGGTGAGGGCATTTTTGATATTAATGTCTTCAAAACTCTAGAATTAATGAATCTGCTAAATCCCGAAAGATGTGAACAGGTAATTTATTTTTCCACTGCGAGTGTTTTAAATAACGAAAACAAACCACTCAAAGAAGCTGGAGAAATTGGTACAGATTATATCCGTTCTAAATATGATTGTTTACATCAAATCGAAAAGTTAGCTATTTTTCCCAAAATTACCACGGTTTTTCCTACCTTAGTATTAGGTGGTGATGACAAAAAACCCTATTCTCATCTCACATCTGGTATTCCTGAAGTTACTAACTATATTAATTTTATTCGTTTTTTACAAGCAGATGGCAGTTTTCACTTCATTCATGGTAAAGATATTGCCACAGTTATCCAATATTTAATTGATTATCCACCACAACAGGGAGATCCCCGCCGATTTGTGTTAGGACAATCTTCCCTAACAGCAAATCAAGCCATTGAAGAAGTTTGTGCTTATTTCCGTAAAAAGATTTATTTCCGCATTCCTTTATCTTTAGGTTTAGCTAATGTAATTATTGCTGTATTCCGCATTCAAATGGCAGCCTGGGATAGATTCTGTATGAATTATCGTCATTTTAGCTATGCTAATGCCATTAATCCTAGCAGCTTTAATTTACCAAATTACTGTGCAACAATGACTGATGTTTTGAAAATTAGCAGCGTAAAAGCGGGAATTTAGATCAATACCTTGTACATTTTCTGTAGGTTGGGTTGTTCGCGTGAGCGTTGCGGAGCAATAGCACAAAATCCAACATGAGCGTCGGGTTGCGCTGTCGCTTAACCCGACCTACAAAAAATAGTTGAGAATTTCAAGCCCTGAAATTAATTTTTTTCGTTAGCTTATTGAGAAAATTCTCAAGATTATTGAGAATATAGGCTAATATAGGGTACTTCTCCTTTTTTGCCGAAGAATGATTTAAATAACTTATTGGATATATTCAGTATTGTAGGGTGCGTTAGGATGAAATCCGTAACGCACAGAATCCTTGATAATGGTGCGTTACGCTTTTAATTACTCCTGGTGCAACTGCTTATTTATTAGTCAAACGTTTACATGAAGTCATGATTTTAGGGGCGGTAATTGGGGTAATTTCTAGTATTAGCGGAATGTATCTTAGCCACTTTTATAAATTTACCTTCTGGTCTGGCTATTGTATTAGTGGTTTCGGGTTTATTTACCTTGGCTTTATTGTTTAGTCCTCGACATGGGATTTTGATTCCTAGTGGGAATAGGAGATAAAATTATCAAATTGGTAATTTCATTACATTTAATGCTTCTTTATATTTACGTTATTCCACATAAATGGACTTTGTTGGTGTAGTAGCGATCGCTAATTGCTGTTATTTGACTAAACTAGAAAAGTGTTCACAATTACCGCTATTATAATTCTTGAGGTGTTAGATCAAGAGTGCAGCCACCCAGGGGAAAGAAAATGAGAGAGATTCAAGGACAACTCCCGATTTTAGCTGGAAACAAAGGAAGATACCAACTTCTAAGACCTTTAGGAGGAGGGAGTTTTGGGGATACTTTTCTCGCTATTGACCTAAATACACTTAATCAACGTCGTTGTGTTGTTAAGCGATTACGAATTGAGAGTCATCATTCTCCTGAAATTGTTGCAGGGATCAAAAAAGCCTTTGAAAGAGAGGCTAAGGTTCTAGAAGATTTAGGGGATAAAAGTGGTAATATTCCCTCCTTATATGATTATTTTTCCTTAACTGTAACTGACCCGCAATTAAATACTCAACAAGAGTTTAATTATTTGGTTCAACAATATATCGAAGGTGAAGATCTAAGTAAAGAACTGGAACAACAAGGACGTTTTTCAGAAGCAAAAGTTTTGACTCTATTAAATAATATTTTACCTGGTTTGGACTTTATCCATAATCACAATGTTATTCACCGGGATATTAAACCTAGTAATATTGTGCGATCCAAAGCAGAAGATAACAAATTCTATTTAATTGACTTTGGAGCAGTTAAACAAGTAATTAAAGGTGATATTTCCACCACAGAAAAATCTATAGTATTTGGAACTATTTCCTATGCTCCCCCAGAACAAATCAAAAAGGAAAAAGTTGATTATTCCAGTGATTTATATGCTTTAGCTGCTTCTTGTGTGCAATTATTAACAGGTGAATTTCCAGATGATTCCCGTGACGTTAAGAATCTTTGGAATTGGCAAAGATATCCCCATATTAGTGAACATTTAGGTAAGATATTAAAGCGTATGCTCCAAGTAGATCCTTATTATAGATTCCAGTCAGCACGGGAAGTAATGGAAGCTCTGAATAAACGTGATGATGACCCAAAGAACTTGAAGCCGCCTACTAGGGATGAAAATAATGGTGGTGGTGAAAAGACAATAATTATCTCTCCTTCCCAACCTCGATTTATTCAAGTTTTATTGATAACAGCAATTATTTTGACGACTGCTGGGGTTTTAATAGCTATTTACCGCCATCAAAATCAAGTCCCCCCAGGGGAAATTCAAACTATTCCTGGTCAACTATTTGAGGATAAACAATTTGGAATTGAGATCAAATATCCTCAAGATTGGAAGGCTGAAAAACAACAATATAGTCCGTTAACCGGGGGAACTATTGCCAAAATATCTCCTAATAGTTCCAGTTTGAATCTAGATGTAGGGTTATTTATCCGTGTGGTATTGATAGAAAAATCCCAGTCTCTATCAGAGTATAATCTGGCTGCTATCGAACAAATTCAAAAATCTGTTAAAGACGTACAAATTCTCCAACAACAACCAATAAAAATAGATAATCGAGAGGGATATCAAATAGTTTATAGAGGTCAAGAGCAAATCGGTAACTTCAGGTTTAAAGTCATGGAAATTTGGACTATCAGTAATTCAAAAGTTTATATTCTGACCTATCGAGCCGAAGAAAAACTCTATGATCCCTTTCTTAAAGATGTAGAACAAACCATGATTAAGTCTTTTCGTTTGCAGTCTACTTTATTTTTATAAGTCCCAGCGGGGTAATAAGTAATTGGACAAAAATATTTACAGTTATTGCGAGGGAAGGGAAGCAATCACAACCCTTGCGATTGCTTCATTTCACTTCGTTCCATATGGCTAACGCCACGCTTCGCTTACGCAATGACATTGTGTAATTAATTTTGTCTCACTACTTATACCTTGCCATTTGACATTTGCACACTAGTTATATTAACGTAGGATTGATTCAACTCATCAGCTTTTTGTAACCCTCTTAATAACCTGATTTCTTATGGCTTTAGTTATGAAAAATAACCTATCAGCACCCTTAACTGGTCTGGCTTTAGCCTTGAGTGTCACTTTAGCTAGTAATCAGCCCAGCCAAGCTCAAAGCCGCCAATTTACCTGTGGTTTGAGTGATAACTATCCAGTAACCGTGGTTCGTCACCCAACCAGAGGTAGTGTAGCCTTAATTGTGTGGACAAACACAAGTCAGATTAGTGGTACATGGACACCTCAAAAACGTTGTCAAGAGGTATCAGATCGTTTCCAGAAACTGCAAAATAAAGGTGAACTGAAAATCCTGAAAACGGGAACAGTTAACGGTCAATATGTTATCTGTGGTTTAGGAACTAATCAGGGAGCTTGCGATAAGAAAAATGTTTTACTGACCATGACAAAGGATCGTGACCCTAAGCAAGTCCTCGAACAACTATTGAATACCCGTGTTGCCGCAGGTGGGGAGGCTGTTTACCTCAGTGGCGACCAAGAAGGACACATTAAACCAACAATCAACCGTGATGGAACTGCCAGCGTTGACATTGATCAGGTGATCAACGGTAAAAGTGAGCCGATCTGGTAAATTGGAAATTATGGGGGGAAAATCATGAGTTGGCGCAGAGGAATGGTCGCTGTTTTTGCACTAACTGGTTCTGTTTTGCCTTTGGCAACTCCAGTGTCGTCAGTTCAAAAACCCCCTTTTTCAATGGTTAATTTGTGGTCTGGACAGGAACAAATTCAACTTGAACAAGAAGCCCGTTTAATTACAGTTAAGATTCTGAGTAGCCCTAGAGAAAAGCGCGATCGCTCATTAGGTTCTGGTGTACTATTTTATCAAGATAAATTAACCTCAACCTATGGAGTAATTACCAATAATCACGTTTTACAAGCCGGTGAAGCTCCCTATTCTATTCAAACTCCCGACGGAAAAATTTACCGTGCTAACTCTGTGGCACGGAAAAAACAACTGAGGGGAAATGGTTTAGATTTAGCCTTATTAGAATTTGTAGCTGACTCAGAATACAGGATTGCTACCAAATCAAATCAACAAGCTGCCATTGGAGCTTGGGTAATGTCCGCAGGTTTTCCCCTCAAAAATAGCCAAAGCAAATCCGGGAGGTTTGTGATTAAACCCGGTAAAATTCAACTGGTGTTAGATAAAGCCCTAGAGGGAGGATACCAAATTGGCTTTACCAATGACGTAGAAAAAGGGATGAGTGGAGGACCCCTATTAAATGGTGCGGGGGAATTAGTGGGAATTAATGGACTTCATGCTAACCCAATTTGGGGTGATCCTTATGTTTTTGAAGATGGTTCTTACCCAACGGACGCACAGCGAGAACAAATAAGTCAATATAGTTGGGGTATTCCCTTAGAAACAGTCAAGCAATTATTATTTGCTAAAGGCAATTCCTGATGCTTGTAATTTTGCCTGAGACAAAAAATAAAATATATAAACAAGTTTAAATCTGCTGTAAGTCTTTTTCCTAAAAAAAGCACAAGCAGATTTTATCTAAAAAAATTGTACAAAAAATAGTTGAGAATTTCAAGCCCTGAAATTAACTTTTTTCATCAGCTTATTGAGAAAATTCTCAAGATTATTGAGAATATAGGGTACTTGTGCTTTTTTGCTGAAAAATGATTTGAATAACTTATTAGATATATTCAGATGATAAGAATCATTGATAATGATGCGTTACGCTGTCGCTAACACACTCTACCTAAATGAATCTCATTTTACCCATAATCCTTGATCATGGTGCATTACTATTGAGCGAACCCAATAGACATAGACCTCTGGTGAAAATGAATGTAGAGACGTTCTATAGAACGTCTCTACAAGGGTTTCAAACCACGCACATTTAATTACCGGAGATGTCTAATCAAATCCCCAGTCGGTTTTAACCGACTTGAGCTTTCAGACAGGGAATTTATTCCCTGGCTGTCTGGCTGTCTGTCTAAATCTAAATCTAAATCAAGCTTTTAAAACCTTACATCTTTGCATGAGGTAGCAAGAAAGGGTACTATAAAAAATAGTATATAAAAAATAGTATTATAACAGACAAAGAACTATGAAATTTTCCCAGGGATTAGGAGTAATTCTAGGGACAACAACCCTAGCTATAGTACAATACCAATCCGTATTTGCCTTAACTCCTGTACAAGTTAATGATATCGCTAAACCAATTACCGTCATGATTGGAGGATTAGATGGTAAGGGTTCAGGAGTAATTATTGCCAAAGATGGTAATACTTATACTGTGCTAACAGCCCATCATGTGGTTAAAAAAGCGGGATATGGTATTTATGAGCTTATCACCCATGATGGGCAAAAATACCAGATGGAAAACAAAGCTCAAATTGTGGGAAAATTGGATTTAGCTTTAGTTAGATTTACCAGTTCTAAAAATTATCCCCTTGCTAAAATTGCTGATTCTCGGACAGTTAAAGAAGGATCTACCGTATATTATGCAGGGTTTCCGGCTGAAACCACAAATCAACCGCGTAATTATCGTTTTATACGAGCCGATATAACAGGCAGGAGTCAAAATCAAGAAGGGTATGAATTATCCTACAATGGATCAGCTTTACCGGGGATGAGTGGAGGTCCAGTATTAAATGAAGAAGGTCTTCTAATTGCTATTCACGGTAAGGCAGAAACCCAATCTATTATAATTCAAGGTGTTCAAAGAACTGAAATTGTAGGAGTTCAGGGAATACCGACGGAAAAATTCACCAATTTAATTAGTAATATTCCAGATAATACCCAAGCTAATACCCAAGCTAATACCACTGGTAATAATATTAGTCCTACAACGGAATCTACACCTGTCATATTTCAGAAATTAGAAGCATTGTTAAAAGCAAAAAAATGGCGAGATGCAGATTTAGAAACTTGGGAATTGATGAAAAAGTTAACTAAACGAGAATGGGAAGGATGGTTAAGATTTGAAGATGTGAAAAATTTTCCCAGACAGGAATTGCGAAAAATGGATCAATTATGGGTAAAATATAGCAATGGTAAGTTTGGCTTTTCTGTACAAAAGCAAATTTGGCTTGACTGGGGAGGCAAATTAGATGGAGAACCCGACATTGATACTTATGTAAAGTTAAGCGATCGCGTTGGTTGGAGAGAAAACAATGATTGGCTCAGTTACGATAGTTACACCTTTAGTACAAATGCACTACCGGGACACCTGCCGGCACTTTTAGGTGTAGGGAGCGAGGGAGGGCGGGGGATACTCTTTTCTCTTCTCTAGTTTGTAGGTTGGGTTGAAGCATGAAACCCAACATGAACGTCGGGTTGCGCTGTCGCTTAACCCGACCTACTTGTACTCATTAACGGCGAATTTTCCCAGCTATACCAGGCCAATTTTGATCAGCTTTTTGAATATTTCCAGGAATGTCTTTTTCCCAGCGTTTTTGAGTGTCCAAATTAACATTTAAGTACAACTTACCGTTGACAATTTTCCAGGCATTAGGGTCAATAGGTGCAGTATATCCTCTACTGACAGCCCAAGCACAAAATCCTCCATATTGAGGAGCGTATTTTTCAGGATTTTTAATAAATAAGTTGCGGTTTTCGGCTGTAGAAAATCGCCAATTTACATCCTGCCATTTATAGGTGAAATTATCATTACCTGGAATCGGTTTTCCTTGTTGAAAATAGGCTACAGCATCAAAACCTTTTAAAACAAAAGAGTCTTGGACATTAAACACATTACCAGCCAGCTTTAAAGGGGGATTAACCGGGGGATTTTGCCCTTGAATAGCATTTGGATCAAAGTTACCATTGGCAGCGGGTTGAAGGCTGGGAATAACGGTTGTAGTAGTTGCATGAGAACGACAACCTAAACTTAATCCCACCATGAATATTGAGGAAGTGACGAAAGCGAGAAAGTTCTGGTGATTCATAAAAATGTTTATTTGTTTTAGGACAATATCAGGTTCTTACCCCACCCTAACCCTCCCCTTGCAAAGGGGAGGGAACTAATTTTTCCGGTTTCCCCCCTTTACAAGGGGGGACTAAGGGGGGTAAATTCCAGTTTCTTTACAAGCTACGGTGTACACACATCTCTAGACAGGATGCTAAACGTTATCCGATCCCCCTAAATCCCCCTTAAAAAGGGGGACTTTGAAGAATTTAGCCCCCCTTTTTAAGGGGGGTTGGGGGGATCTAAACGTTGTGGGGCAACTCTAGAAGACTTGTGTGTACACCGTAGCCTTTGCAAGGGGGGACTAAGGGGGGTAAATTCCAGTTTCCTCAAGAGGGAATTTTTTGAACAGATGTTAAATGGAATTATGGAAAAGTGGCAAGAATAAATCCCTAAGAAATTCTCGGCCATTTACCAATCCATTCTCCACCGCGAAAACGCCACCGGGGAAATAATAACCGCATGACTACCCAAGCAGATAAATAAACTGCTAACCAAACTAAACCATAATGTTGAATAAATCTGATTAAGTCAAATTCACTTTTAGGAATATGCGGTAAACCGATATTGGCAATTATTAAAGCCAGAAATACCCCTTCTATAACTCCTGCATAAAGTTGAAATACTCCAGGCCAGTCATGGTCCCAGAGATATTTTTGCAGAAAATCATACAAAACATCCCAAGCAATGCCAAATAAACCTACATAAAACACAACCCAAAAGTAAACTAAGTTGGAGGCAATGCCTAAATATCCCCCATAAAAAAGCAGAGAAACTAACATTCCCACCGTTGCTAACAAAAAAATTCGTGTTTGCCAGCGTCCGAATAAAGTTGGAGTCATGATGATTTTATTATCCTATAATATGTGTAAGAGGGTGTTTGAGAAGTTTTTAATGTATAAACAAACCCCTCTCCAAACCTCTCCCCGAAGCGGGGAGAGGCTTTGAAAACCCCCTTCCCTCGTAGGGAAGG
The DNA here is from genome assembly GCF_017355725.1 of Anabaena sp. 54. NCBI lineage: Bacteria > Bacillati > Cyanobacteriota > Cyanophyceae > Nostocales > Nostocaceae > Anabaena > Anabaena sp. 54. The sequence continues at coordinate 33,258 of NZ_JAAVWA010000006.1, read as the reverse complement.
GGGCAGGGGGGTTAGGTTTTTGGAGATTATCGGTTTCATCTAATACTTTTAAAACATCCTCTAAATTAAGGCTTTTGATTCAATGCCCATTTTAGCCATTGCCAAAGAGAATAAATTCCCTGAATATAGCGGACTCCTGGAGCCTTTGCAGCCGCCAATGCTTCCATAGAACGATGGGCAGCATATTGTAGTCCTAAAAATGTGTCTACGGGGGCGTAGGGACCGCCTAATGTGATAATTCCTGCCCCATATATGCGAGAACGATTATTTCGCAGTTGTTTGATTTCAAAGTTGTTTTCTACATGAAAACGTCCTTGTGGGTTTAGTTCTAAATCGTAATGCAGTATTAGGTCTTTCAAAAATGGACTTTCTAAAGGATCGGAAGTTAATCCTGTACAGTCAATAACAAAATCAGCAGTCAGGGTTTTTGGACCTCTGGTAGTGTTTATATGAGTAACAACTTGATTTTGGGAATTACGTTCTAGTTTGCTGACTTCAGCATGACGAATTTCATACCATTTGTTGGCTATTCCTTGACGAACAATGTCACGCCATTTTTTGCGACTAGCTGTGGTTGTTCCCCCCCAATCCTCTAATAATTCCCGTCGTCTTAACGGGTCAGCGGCTTCTAACATTGTCCGCATATCACCGCCCCAAGTTCCTTTTGGCCAGTTAAAAGGTTGAAATTCCCAATCATTTTCTACGTAGCGTTTAGCTTGCTCAAATTGATTACCTTTGCGGGGGGCTCGGTTTAAATGAATTACCTTAATATCTTCGATTTTTCTGGCTTCATACAGCCTTTCTAATATTTGTGAGGCGACAATTCCTGACCCCCGAAGAACAATAGTACCGCCTCTTTTTTCTAATTGTTGGTAAATATGATCATGGGGTTCATAACCTTGAACTACAGTTCTCTTATTTCCTGTTTCTTCGGGATATTGCCGACGATATTGTTCCAGGTCTGGTAGTAGTTTAATGGCGGGATAACCTGTGCAGAGATGCACATATTTAGCTAATAAAAATTGGTGATTTCCGTCTTCTTGATTGGAAGTGGAATAGGCAATACAATAACGCCCATCTTCCGTTTGTCGTAGACTGCGAATACTGCCATACTCTAACATTTTACCCCAACCAATGCGATCGCTCTCCCGGTCCATGGACTCAAATACATCTCGTCCACGGGGGGTGTAAGTATCTGCATAAACAGGTTCAGCAAAAACTTGCCACAAAAATCCTAAAGCTGCACCAACTTGTCCAGAAAAGAAGGATCTCCAAGCATCTCTTAAAGCATATCCTGGCCAGCCCCAAATATTATCAGGACAGGAATCTGAACCGGAACGAATTCGTTTATGTCGGGGAATTTGACAATTTTTCAGTAGGCTTTCATAGCGTTTATAAGGTTTGTCTTGAACACTCAAAACTCTAATATTTTCCGGTTTAACTCCCGCAATTCTCAACATATCCACCCAAACAAAACTGCCCATTCCTCCCCCACAGGCCAGGTATTCTGTTTCTCTGACTAAAATACCACTGCGACGAATAGCTTCTAGGGAAACCTTTTCTGCATTCCAAAAGTTGAGATTATAAGGAAAACCCGCAGGTTGACTAGGTACAGTGTTAGGATTTTGCTGTTCTAAGGCATCCGTATAAGGGTTAAAAATGATGGTTGATTCAGAATCTAATGACTTCCGTACCCTAGATGCGGGAATAATCTCAGATTGGGGGTTAAAAATTGTGGAATTATTTTCAAATACAATGGTAGCGTCATCATCGCCGGCTTCAATGAGAATAACAGTAATAGTGTAATTACTTATTCCCAGTATATCCCCACTGTTTAACTTCCGACGTTCTTTAAGTAGTTTTTGATCGTTGATTCTAGTACCATTGGTACTTTTGTCTTCTAAGTAAACCTGATTGTTTTCTAAGGTAATTTGAGCATGAAACTGAGAAATTTGTTTATTAGAGTCTAATAATTCTATAGGAGACACGGTTTCACCATTGATAACCGCAGGAAGTTGGGTCATTTTTCGTCCGATAGCTACTGGCAGGTTAAAAACCTGTTCTTCCGGCTCCTGTGTCAGTTTATTTTCGGAAATCAGCTTGATTTGCATGGTTTTGATGCTCCTATTTACACCTTAATATCTGATGGTCTGACTCGGTTTGAGTCAGTTGATAATATTAATACATCAATATTTTCCCCTATTTCCATAAAAATACCGAAAAAACCTTAAAAAAACTTTATTTTTTATTCCCTATTTCATAGATTAATCGCTACATATCCAGAGATGAAGATGCGGTAAGCTAACAAAAGCAGTTTTTACCCTCAAAACAATGACAGCAAATAGTCCCATGATTTTGGCTTTAGACTTTGATGGAGTGGTTTGCGATGGACTAATTGAATATTTTGAGGTAGCGTGGCGTACCTACTGTCAAATTTGGTCGCCGGCTAACGACACACCACCAGATGATTTAGCTTTGAGATTTTATCGTTTACGTCCTGTAATTGAAACAGGTTGGGAAATGCCCGTTTTAATTAAAGCCTTAATTGAGGGTTTTTCTGATGATCAAATTCTCCAATCATGGACAAACATCACTCCCAAAATCTTAGCAGCAGATAATCTAGAAGCAAAGGCAGTTTCGACAAAATTGGATCATCTACGAGATGAATGGATTCAGACAGATTTAAATGGTTGGTTAAGTCTGCATAGATTCTATCCAGGTGTGATAGAAAGACTCAAAATAACTCTTAAAAGTGAAATACAGTTATATATTGTCACTACCAAAGAAGGGCGATTTGTCAAGGAATTATTACAACAAGAAGGAGTTAATTTACCACCAGAAAATATTTTTGGTAAAGAAATAAAACGCCCAAAATATGAAACCTTGCGCGAATTAATCAAGAAAGCAAATACCCAACCTGCGAGTTTATGGTTTGTAGAAGATAGACTAAAAACATTACAATTAGTCCAACAGCAATCAGACTTAAATCATGTCCAACTTTTTCTCGCAGATTGGGGTTATAACACTCAATCGGAACGGGAAGCAGGGAAAAATGATCCACGTATTCATTTAATATCACCTTCTCATTTTACTCACGATTTTTCCACTTGGTTATAATTTATGTAGTACCTATATCCCCGACTTCTTAGAGAAGTCGGGGATCTATTTTCTATTTTCTTAATCAGATCAATTACTTCTTGGTAATTAGAAATTCTTTTTTGTTGTTGAAATAAATTAGCTGCTGTTTTCAAATCAGTAATTGCCCCCTGCTTATCACCTAACTTATTGCGAGAAACCCCTCGATTTTGGTAAGCTTCAGGAAAATTAGGATTAAGACTTAATGCTTTGTTAAAATCTGCGATCGCACCTTTTAAATCTCCCAAATTATGGCGAGTAAATCCGCGATGATTGTAGATACCAGGATAGTTAGCATTAAGACTGATTGCTTTGTTATAATCTGCAATTGCCCCTTTTAGATCTCCCAACTTATAGCGAGATATTCCTCGTTTATAGTAAACTTCAGGAAAATTAGGATGTAACCGTAAAGCCTTATTATATTCTTCAATAGCCCCTTTTATGTCTCCAAATGTATGACGGTTAATTCCCTGATGAAAATATACTATAGCCTCTTTCAGATCAGATTGTGCTAACAGTGCTGATTTTATTCTAAAATCGGAAATATTTGCCAAATTTTTAGCACACACTGACGGACTATATAATATAGTTCCTAATATGAGAGTTGTAATTGTTAATTTCCATTTTTTCATGACGCTCTTTTCCCAATTATTAGCATACAGTTGTTACAGCAGTTTCCAATTATATGAGTAATATCTTAGCCCCCTCATCGCACCCCCCTAAATCCCCCCGCAGCGGGGGGAAGAAAAGGATAAGCTTTTGATACTGGAGGGGGTTGGGGGTGGGGTTCTTGTACCTCATAAGATCGGGAAGTGCTGTAATTATATAGCATTGATTTACATCAACACAAATACACCCAACGAATATGCTTGATTTAACAAAAATATCGAGACAAATGCAAGGTTTCAGTCAACATTTAACTTCAGAAGTGGCTGCAAGTCATCAGCGGTTGGAGTTAGCACAACAATATTTAAAAAAAGCTTTTGAGTGTCAAGAACAGTTAGTTAAACGTCAAGAAGAATGGCGAAATCGGATTATTTTTGCGAATGCTACACCCATTGAACCTCTCGAAACCTGCATTACTATTCCTGTTCCCCCCAAAGTTCATACTGTTATTTCTACAGATGGTTCGCAAATTTCCCCAAATCATCACGAAATTGCGTATTGTTACTTACTAAATATTGGGAGAGTGGTTTTGCACTATGGTCAAAATCTTCACCCGATTCTCGATAGTTTACCGGAGGTATTTTATCGCCCTGAAGATTTATATATATCGCGTCAGTGGGGCATTAGAACGGATGAATGGATGGGTTATCGGCGTACCGCTTCCGAGGCTACAGTCTTAGCAGAACTAGCTTGTAGTGCGAAAACAGCAGCCCCAGTCTTAGCGATGACAGATGGTTCGTTAATATACTGGTTTTTAGATCAATTACCGATGGAGGCGCGGGATATGATTTTACCTCCCGTTTTGGAAGCTTGGCAAAAACTCCAACAAGCCCAAATCCCCCTCATGGGCTATCTTAGCGCCTCTCGTAGCACGGAAGCCACCAACTTTTTACGCTTTTTAGCTTGTCCTCACCCTGTCCCTGATTGTATTACCCATTGTCCCAATCAACTAGAATACGTACCTTGCAAAAAATTTGATACTTTGCGCGATACAACCATCATGACCACCCAACTTCAACCTGGACAAAGAGGACCATTATGGCGGAGTAATGCCCGAATTTTAGAATTGTATGACGAGCAAATTATTTATTTTTGTTACGTCCATGTCGGGACAGAAATTGCCCGGATTGAAGTTCCCGCTTGGGTTGCAGAAAATTCCATCATGTTTGATCAAGCACTAGGATTAATGTTGGCACAGGTACATAAGGGGTATGGTTATCCTGTGGCGATCGCCGAAGCGCATAATCAGGCTGTAGTCAGGGGTGGTGATAGAACCCGGTTCTTTGCCCTTTTAGAACGACAAATGATTAAAGCTGGGATCAAAAATGTCGGGATTTCCAACAAAGAAGCAAGAAAACGGGGTAGTATTGCCTAAACTCAGGTTGTACATGGAGTTTATCTTTTTGGTCATTTTGTGCGAAAGTATAGATATAAGTAAGTCATGGAATAACGAACCACAGAGGCACAGAGAACACAGAGAAATGGGGGTTTGAGAGATATTTTGCGTAAGTCCTGTCATTTACTCAACTCAATTATTTTAACACCGCTTTAATTCAGATAATAAAACTACAATTTCATCTATTGCTGTTCTCATGACTTTCCCCGGTTGTTCAGATTGATTTACCATAATACTAAAAACCAAGGGTTCATAATTGGGTGCGTTCATATATCCAGATAGAGTAGAAATTCCTGTCATTGAACCTGTTTTTGCTTGCACTATTCCCGCAGCCGCAGTATTAAGAAACCGATTTTTTAGACTACCTTTGACACCAGAAATAGGTAAAGAAGCCCGAAAAACTGCTGCTTGAGGTGATTTATCAATTCCTTGTAAAAGTTGTACCAACGCTGCTGGAGTCGTTAAATTTTTCCGAGATAAACCAGAACCATCTACAATGACATAACCTGCTGGTGCAACTCCTAATTGAGTTAAAGTTTCTCTGACAACTTGTAATCCGACATCAGCCGTATTTTGATTTTTTTCTTCTGGTTTCTTAATAGCTAAACTTCTGAGTAAAGCCTCAGCATATAAATTATTACTATTCACATTTGTCTCTAGTAATAATTCCGATAAAGGTGGAGATTCTACTGCGGCTATTTCTTTTTCTTGTTTATTTTGACTAAGATTTTTAATTACAGTTTCTTTAACAGTGATTCCCTGTCTAGATAAATTTTGGCGAAATTGTCTGATAAAATTAGCAACTGGATCAAATACGGCTAAACCTGTAATCTCTGGCTGGGAATTTATAGCCAATTGTCCTTTGATTCGCAGAATTTGTCCTTTTAAGTCACGATTTACTTCTACAAAACTGGGTTTATCGGCTTCAGTAGTGACGGAATTATTTTCGATTTTCCACCGATATGCTTCTGTTGGTTCTGTCCATTTTAATTTTAATGGTTCTCCAATAGTTTGTGGTAAAAAAGTTAATACAGTAGCATTTTCATTGAGAATAAAACTATTAATTGGTGCGCCATAATCAGCTTGAATGTCTTCCCATTCCCAACTAGGATTAACTACTTCACCTTGAAAATAACTATCATCAGCAATTAATTGATTAATTTGCCGAATTCCCTGCGTATATAGTTGTTTTGATAATATTGTTAATTGAGCATTTTTAAAACTCGGATCTCCCCTTCCCACTACACGCAAAACACCATTACCATCATCATAAATAGAAGTATGAATCCGAAAATCTGCTCCTAATTGTTGTAATGCTACTGCGGTAGTAAATAGCTTCATATTAGAAGCAGGAATAAAATATTTTTGGCTATCTTGACTATAAAGAATCTTTTCTGATGATAATGGTTTAATTAAAATCCCCCAACGGACTCGACTAAATTGAGGATGATTGATAATAGTATTAATAGCAGATGATAATTGAGCAGGACAAATTGATTTTGTATTCGTAACTTCTGGAACTGGTGTTTGTGCCTTAGCTATTTTTTGAATACTACCAATATTAATAGAAACAAATAGTAATATCAAGCTGAAATAATTCTTTTTTGACATATTACCAACTTGGTTTAGCTAGATTTTTAAACTTTGTAAATTGTGGATCAAATAATAGTTTAATTGTTCCTGTAGGTCCATTCCGATGTTTGGCTATGATTACTTCGGCAATTCCCCTGTCTGGGGTATCTGGTGAATAATATTCATCACGGTATAACATCATTACTATATCCGCATCTTGTTCAATTGAGTTATGAACAATAATATTATTAGCGATAAAGTTATGTAATTTATCAACTGTTAAATCAAATACTTCTTCTTCTCCATCTAATTCTATTGAGATAAGTTCATCCCAATAAATATCACTGTTAGCAAGAGCAATTAATTGTTGTTGCAAATTTAATTCATCTAATCTTTTCCACCCATTAATAGTTAAAAATTTATGATTACCAGTAGCACGAATTTCTCGACCTAATCGAGTTGTTAATGTAAATACTGGTTTGATACCTGTAGAAAAAGCGTTACTAACAATTGCCCTTTCTAGTTTCATTGTGTTTTCGTTCAGTCCCCAAACCGCAAAATCTGATTTACCTACTAATTCTTTAATTGGTACTTGTAACCCGGTGTCTGCCAATGTAACAAGACTATCCCCAGATAAACATCCCGATTCTCTCAAATCAGACAACATGGGGCGTTTATTAGTTCTTGCTTCCACACCACGACTTAACTGTGATAAAGCAATGATTGGTACAGATAATTCTCTCGCTAAACCTTTTAAAGAACGGGTAATTCTCGATAATTCTTGAACACGATTATCACTACTACCTTCCATTAATTGCAAGTAATCAATAACTATTAATCCCAATTCTTTAGTTTGTTCGGCTTGCAGTCGTCGCGCTTGACTTCGCATTTGTGTGACTGTAATATTTGCCGTATCATCAATAAAAATTGGCGTGTCTGAGAGTTTATCAATGGCACGGCTTAAAGGTTCCCATTGGGTTTGACTAATGCGGCCACTTCTTAAATAACTACTTTCAATTCCGGCTTCACTAGCTAATAGTCTTTGGACTAGTTGTTCTTTGGACATTTCTAAACTAAAAACTGCAACTGCTAATTGATAACCGGCTGCAATGTTATGAGCTAGGTTAAGACAAAAGGCGGTATTGTGAACACAGATATCATTAGCAATAAAGTTGTGTGTTTCAGGAATTGTCAAATCATAAACTTGTTTGTTACCAACTGATTCAATAGAAATAATTTCATCCCAATATACATCACTATTTGCTAATTGCTGAAGTGGTAAATTATCTAAAGTAGTGGCTAAAATCCATAATCTTTCCCGTTTTAATGCCCGCTTGCCGACATGAATATTGGTATAGCTTTTAATCCCAGCCCGTTTTGCTAAACTACTCCAAGTTTCGCTACCTTTAGCGGCTGCTATCTGTTCCCAAATTTCTATAGGTATTAAGTCACGATTGGTTTGATATCTTTTTTGAGATATTGCTGCTGTAACTTTTGCTAATGCTGCTTCTTTGCCAAAAATGCCAATTTCTGCAATGAAGTTTTTGATAGATAAAGCATCAGTAATATCTAATTGCCATGCTGGTCTACGGGTATCATTATATTTCACAGACCGCTTTTTCAAAGCAGCAATAATCCCAAATCTTAATAACAGATGTTGAATTTGTCTTGCTAGTTTTTCGCTGACTGTACAATAACCTAATTGTGATTGACCACTATTAAGTACAGTAGCCCAACCATCAGTGGCAAAGAGACGATTTAGAAACAATGATAATTGTGATTTTTCTAATTTAAAGACAATATTTGGGACGGTTTTAGTATCACTCTTTTCAAGAGAATCAGCTAATAATTTGACTTCACACTCGCGGATAGTTTCTGTTCCAAACACATCTATTTTCCGAGGGATGGCAATCTTATTTCCCACTTGTAAATTTTCTAATCTTTGCCAACCTTTAATAGTTAAAAATGGGTGAGTAATTGTGGTTTCAATTGCCCGACCTAAGCGAGTTGTGATGCGGAAAACTGGTTTAATTCCATCATCTACAAATGCAGATGGTTGGGTAAAGGTAAATTTCCAATCATCATTTAATGTTAATAATGAACCTTGCCGTTGCTGATATAATTCTTCAATTGTGGCAATTTGTCCATCTGCTAAAACGATTTCTGAATCATAACTGAGACATTTTCCCATTGACGGCCTCCCAGCGACGATAATTAAATCAGAACGCTGAAAACCGCTGGTCATGGCATCTAAATCATAAAAACCACAAGGTATTCCCGGTAATGCAATCCCTTGATGACGAGTTTCAATATCTTGAAAAGTATTAATTAAAGTGTCACCAATATGAACTAATCCTGATTGGGTTTTTTGTTGGGTGACGTTAAAAACTTTTTGTTCGGCATTGTCCAGAACAATTGGTAATTCTGTTTCTGTTTCAAAACCAAGATGGACAATTTCATTCCCAGCTTTGATTAATTGCCGACGCAGGTATTTTTCCATGACTAACCCTGCTAAGGCATCAATATTGACTGCGGAAACTGTCCGGTCTACTAATGTTGCTAGTTTGTTTCTGCCGCCAATTTGGGTTAATTGATCGTTGTCTGTTAACCAACTGGTGATGGAAAGTAGGTCTGTGGGTTTTTGCTGGGTATGGAGACGGAGGGCGGCTTGATAGATGGTTGTATGGGCGCTAATATAAAATGCTTCGGGAACTAGGCGATCGCTCACTCGACCAATTGCCTCTGGATCTAGGAGAATACCCCCTAAAATCGCTTCTTCTGCCTCGATGTTTTGAGGTGGTAAACGATTACTACCATCACCTTGAAAACTTAGTTCTTCAGCCATAAAATTTTAAATGTTGGCGATTTTGGATTTTTATTTAATTATCCAAAATCAATATCCGAATTTTAGATTTTAAATTTTGGATTTTGGATTAAAGATTCAAAAATGTCCGCATCCGAATTTTAGATTTTAAATTTTGGATTTTGGATTAAAGATTGAAAATCCAAAAATGTTCGCATCCGCCAAGTTTATTTGAGGATACGTCTAAAATCCAAAATTTACAAGGTCTTGGCTTAGTTGCTAATCTAAAATCTAAAATCCAAAACTGACAGGCTGTTGGCTGAGTTGCTCAAGTCAATCTAAAATCTAAAATCTAAAATCCAAAATTGTATTAGTTAGAGACGACTTCAATGTTAATTACTGCTGTTACTTCAGCATGGAGTTTGATTTCAGCTTTGTAAGTACCCAATTGGCTAATATCGGGAATGGTGATACCACGACGATCTATTTCTAGGTTAGCTGCTGCTTGAATTGCATCTGCAACGTCTTGGGTGGTAACAGTACCGAAAATAGCTTCATTTTCCCCAACTTGCTTGGCAATTTTTAAACCAGCAATATTTTCTAAAGCTGTTTTTTGCTCAGTTGCTTGTTGTTTGAGTTCTAATTGTCTTTGATATTCTTTCTCACGTCTGCGTTCTACTTGTTTAAGTAATCCGGGTGTAGCACGAGCGGCTAAACTCTGAGGGATGAGGTAGTTACGAGCATAACCGGGAGCTACTTCTACCAAATCGCCGAGTTTTCCCAGCTTGGTAACATCTTTTGTTAAAACTAATTGCACACGTTTCGCCATTGTTTTTCGCTTTTCTTGGTAAAATCTTAGTTATTGGGGTGTCGCAGGGTGGCTCATAAAAGTGTAGCTTGATCCTCAGCGACTTTTAACGTACCCACAGCCTCGACATTGTAGCGAAATTTGGGGAGCGATCGCAACTCTAAATGCTAGAAATTTAAAAAAAGCAATATTTTCATAGATACAGGAAAGCGTAAGCTAACGCTTGCAATCTTGCAATTAACTAAATAGGTCTATTCTCTCGTCCATGATATATACGTAAAATAATCACATCATCCTCAAGAATAACGTAGTGAATTATAAATCCATACTTACCAAAAGCAACTATAAGCTTTGGTAACCCTACTATTTCATCTACAATCGCACCGCGACGAGGATTTTGTTGTAGACTTCCCCCTGAAGAAACAATTGCTTGTACTGCGCGGACTGCTGCATCAGCATTACTAAGTGCTATAAAATCATAATAACGATTTAAGTCATTCGTAGCAGTTTCTGTCCAAACTAAGTAGGTGAACAAAATAAAAATGAGGGGTATTGCGTTTTATGAAATGGCTGAAACTAAATCAGAATAACGCATTGAGACAACTTTACATATCGTTATATACCTTTAAATTTTTATGTTCACCTACTTATCTCAGACATTATTATTATGAATTGTTAAACTATTTGCCCATTTTTGGACTTGTTCATGTTTGACTCCTGAACCTGTACGACGGTAGGTTTCTAAAGCAGATTTGCTTTCTTCAATCATGTCTTTTTTATTAAGAGGCTGAAAATTTAATTCTGTATCTATCTCACCATACTCAAGTGATTCTGTTGCTAAATTTTGTGCTTCTTGAGCTAATTCTGTAGCTAAAAATTGAATGGCTTTGATTTTTTCTTGGTGAGATAATTTTTGTAGTGAGGGTAAAATTTCTGTTAATGTCATAGAAATCATGGGTAAAGCTATTTACATTATACTGTTATCTGAGTCTGTTTTCCATAGATATAGCTTACCATTCGTGCAGCATGACACAGGCATAGACTGTCTATTTACACTATAATCGAATTATTTAACCCATTTACTCAGAGTAATTCCCAAAAACTGTTCTAATTGAGTGAAAAAGGAAATATTCAAAAAAAATCTCTCCGTCACTTCCAAAATCGCTCATTTAACAAAGCATCTATATTACTAGGAAATGGACAAACATCAGAAAAATAAACATCAGGATAACCATCTCTCACATTTTCTAAAGCCATTTGATAGCTTTTGTCCAGAACTTCTAAAACAAAACCTTTCAAACTCGGTGAATCTTCTAATTCAATTTGTAACCGTTGCCGAAAATTCCTGATTTCAATTTCCCAACCCCGATAACAGTCCGACATTGGTACATAACACCGCTTTAATAAATGTTCTAATAAACGCACCAGAAAACTCCGCACTGTTTTGCGCTGACTTTTACCCAAAGATTCTACCTCTTCAATTAAATTATCCCAATCTAAATGCTCATTATCTCGTGCTTTTAACTTACTAACGGTATCTTCAACCCAAAGATAAAAATCTTGATCGTAGAGATTTTTTACCGATGTTTTATTCATAAAGTTTATTTACTGCTGGCTTGACTCTCTTAACATATTGATAAGAATTATCTTCATTCTATCGCTAATTTTTAATATATAGGAATCCGGCTTGATTCCTGATAGCAAAGCGTGGCGTTAGCCATATTTTCTTACGTAGGAAGGCAAGAGGATTCGAGAATATAAAGGTGTACCGAGTTCCGTTCAAAAATCAAATAGGAGTCCTATAGTTATCGTTCGGATGTAATACAATCGGGGGGGGGTTCCCCAACCCTAAGTAATTGGACAAAAATATTTACAGTCATTGCGAGGGAAGGGAAGCAATCACAACCCTTGGAATTGCTTCATTTCACTTCGTTCCATATGGCTAACGCCACGCAACGCTTACGCAATGACATTATGTAATTAATTCTTTCTCACTACTTAGACAAATTATCAAAATAATTAAAAATTATCCTTCATTCCCCGAATTCGGGCAAAGGTTTGGATACCATCATCACTCTTTGCTGTTACTTGTAGAGATGGTTCTTCCCAACGTAAAAAAGGATTGGTGAGTTTTTCGACTCCTAAAATTGATGGAACTGTCGGTTCTAATTTATCCCGTTGAGCTTTAACATCTTGGTAGCGTTTTTGTAAATCTGCATTTTCAGCATCTACAGTTACAGCAAACCGCAAATTGCTTAAAGTGTATTCGTGGGCGCACCAAACGCGAGTATGATCAGGTAAAGCCCGGAGTTTACTTAAAGAATCTACCATTTGCCCTGGTGTACCTTCAAATAAACGCCCGCAACCTCCCGCAAACAATGTATCACCACAGAACAATTCTCCAGGCTCTCCTGGACTTGCTGGGGGGAAATAGTAAGCAATATGAGCGCGAGTATGTCCAGGTACAAAGAATATATTAGCAGTGCGATCGCTAAATTGGATGCGATCGCCTTCCTGTAAAAACACCTGTTGTCCCGGAATCCTCCCCCTGTCTTCCGCACCTCCATAAACTTTCACATCAGGAAATGCTTTCATTAATTGTGTATTCCCACCCACATGATCACCATGATGATGGGTATTAAAAATTGCCACTAACTGAGCATTAATTTTTCTCAATTCATCTAAAACTGGTTGTGCTTCCGCCGGATCAACAACAGCCGCAATATTTTGTACTGGATCATGCAGTAAAAATATATAATTGTCAGCCAGTACTGGTAAACGAATGATTTGCATTAGCTTTTCCCATTGGTAATTGGTAATTGGTAATTGGTAATTGGTAATTGGTAATTGGTAATTGGTAATAAGATATCTATTTTCATCCTGTTAATCATTAAATCCTGGATATCCTGATTCAGACAATATATTTTTTCATCCTGTTAATCATTAAATCCTGGATATCCTGATTCAGACAATGTATTTTTTCATCCTGTTAATCATTAAATCCTGGATATCCTGATTCAGACAATGTATTTTTTCATCCTGTTAATCATTAAATCCTGGACATCCTGATTCAGACAATATATTTTTTCATCCTGTTAATCATTAAATCCTGGACATCCTGATTCAGACAATATATTTTTTCATCCTGTTAATCATTAAATCCTGGACATCCTGATTCAGACAATATATTTTTTCATCCTGTTAATCATTAAATCCTGGACATCCTGATTCAGACAATGTATTTTTTCATCTTGTTAATCATTAAATCCTGGACATCCTGATTCAGACAATATGTTTAATTAATGTAGGGGCGCAGGGCCTGCGCCCTCTATTGTCTTATATCTAAGACCAAGAATCTAAATCTAAAGATTGCATTCCTTCCCTCTTAACATAATCGAGTAACCCTCCCAACTGCCGCCAAACAAAGAAGCAAGTTAACAGACTCAGTGGTAAACCTATACTTAAAGCCATTCCCGTAGGAAAACCAAATATCTCGAAACCAGAACAAAGAAATAAGCAAGAACCACCAGTAATACCAATAAATGGCACTAACAATTGTTTATAAAAAGAACGGGTATTAGTCTTTTCCTTAGAAGATTTATCTTGTGGCCATTGCTGGACAATTACCTTTAATGTCCCAGATAAAGCTAACCCAGAAGTTAAAGCCGTGAAAAAACCAACTAATAGTAAAAAGTAAGGCGGTTGCAGAGGGTAATAGTACATTCAAACTCCTGGTTGTTATTAAAATTCGTTTTTATTTGGTGACAGATTATTTAGCTAAAATAGCTGCTACACCTTCTTTGGAGAACTCGGTCAAGAGGCTAATGGCGACATTAAGTAAACGATTTGGTGGTAAATCATCCTTGACCAAATCCCACAGGCGTTGGACTTCTTCTGTGTGCAAACGGTCATCTTCAGTGATAGCTAAAACCAACTGACGACGGAGAAATTTACCCTCTTCGGAAAGGATGAATTCCAACCCCATTTTCGCCGTTGGTAAAACATCGAAATTGCTATCAGTGCGAGCAATCGTAATCAGATTTTCTAACCTTTGCCACTGAAATTTACCATCTTTGAACAACACATTCAATAGCCGTCGCCGTAATGCTGGAGATTCCCCAGTTAATAACCGCCGAGCGATATAGGGATAACCCACTTCCACAATTTTGAAATTAGGGTTAAGACTGAGGGCAATCCCTTCTTGTGTCACCAAAGAACGAATAATCAAAGCAAACTTTGCTGGCACACGGAAAGGATATTCATACATCAATTCCGAGAACTCATCGGTAATGGTTTTGAAGTTGAAATCTTGGACATTTTTACCAATAGCATTTCCTAATACCGCTTCTAATGCCGGCACAATAGGGGCAATATTAGTGTTCGCTGCCAAAAAGCCCAATTTGACAAAATCTGCCGCTAAATCAGCGTAATCCTTATTTACCAAATGTACTAAAGCATCAACTAAACTTTCCTTAGTGGTTTCCTCTAATTGATCCATCATGCCAAAGTCAATGTAAGCCATGCGACCATCGGGCATAGCGAACAAATTTCCCGGATGAGGATCGGCATGAAAAAAACCATGCTCTAATAGTTGTTGTAAACCAGTAGTTACACCTATTTGAATGATGGCTTCTGGATCTAAACCGACAGATTGAATATTCTCAGTATCTGTGAGTTTAAAACCGTTGATCCATTCTAGGGTTAAAACATGAGTGCTGGTATAATTCCAGTAAATACAGGGAATTTTTACCTGGGGGTCATCACGGAAGTTATGGGCAAATTTTTCCGCATTGCGACCTTCATTGATGTAATCAATTTCCTCAAATAGCTTTGTGCCAAACTCGTCCACAATTAAAGTTAAATCGTGACCGAGATTCAGGGGTAGCCAGGGGGCAAGCCAACTGGCAACCCAACGCATGAGATACAGGTCTTTTATCAGTAACGGGCGGAGGTTAGGGCGTTGTACTTTGACTGCCACTTCCTCGCCACTGAGTAACCGACCCCGGTAGACTTGACCCAAACTAGCTGCTGCTACGGGTTGAGGGGAAAGTTCCCGAAAGATTTCGCCAATTGAGCGATTTAATTCTGTTTCAATAATCTGATATGCCAGATCATTATCAAAAGGTGGTAACTGGTCTTGTAACTTGATTAGTTCTGCTAAGAAGTCTTTGCGGATTAAGTCGGGACGAGTCGAGAGGGCTTGACCGACTTTAATAAATGTCGGACCCAGATTGGTGAGTAGAGTTCGCAACTGGGTAGCGCGTTTCCCCTGATTTTCCTCTACCTGGTCAAGCCATTCGTCCCATTTGAGACTGAATATAAATCCGGCAAAAGACCAGATTATTCTCAGTAGTCGTCCCCAGGCTAACCAAGGACGGTAACGAAAGTAACGAGCGATCGCTCCGCTCGCCCAGGGCAGTGCCTCTGGATTATACTGCTTTAATTCATCAGATTGATACTGACCCACGCCTTTATTTGCCTCTTCAACTGGGAATTTTACATCGTCGCTTTGATCCTGAATGCTAACTTAGTTGTTGGCACAAGAAAATGGTACTTTTTAGTTTAGAAAGAAACTTTAACCGGATCTAGGCGCAATAGGTGAAGAAATAAGCCTATCTAGCTAGATTTATTTATCTTTTTCTTAATTATACTTTATAAAAGTACAAACTTTTTGTGTGTATTTAGGGTATTTTATATTTTCTTAATGACTCATGCAAATTCGTGATCTTAGGCATTTGCATGATAATCTTACAGAGCAAGGCGATCGGGAAGCGCTGCTGCAAGCAGATCGCTCTGCCCTTAATCTAAAATAGGCAATGAAGGGCGGGGAAACCCCGCTGACAGGTGTAGGTTTTTTACATTCTGGTGAGGGCAAGACTTGGCCGACAAGGTGGACAAGGTGACAAGGGAGTCATTGCGAGCGAAGGGAAGCAATCACAACCCTTGGAATTGCTTCATTTCACTTCATTCCATATGGCTAACGCCACGCTGCGCTAACGCAATAACATTGTGTAATTAATTCTGTCTCACTACTTAACACACCGTTAAAAGACTATTGTGCGTATAAAATCTTCCTTGTCTACGTTCCCTCCAAGTCTTCCCAGTCTTGCCTTCACAGACAATATTAAAAACCTACCCTTGTGAGGGTTTCCCCGCCCCTACTGGCTTGGGGATAAAAAACTGTACCTTATAACGGATTGATCTAAAACTATAAAAATTAAATGGCATTTCGCCACAGTCGTCTCAAATATTTGGTATCAGTAGGTTAACAAAATTTGGAATTTAAGATTTTTTCCTACTGAATTTAACTTCCATAATTGGTTAGCAATGGTATCATTCGAGTATTACAAAAAGTAAAGGGCGATTTTACTATGACCAAAGCACCTGTTGCTCCTGTGGTGCTAGTCATTCTAGATGGATGGGGCTACTGTGAGGAAACGCGAGGAAACGCGATTGCCGCTGCCAAAACTCCGATTATGGACAGTTTATGGGCAGTCTATCCCCACACCCTCATTCGCACATCAGGAAAAGCCGTAGGGTTGCCAGAAGGTCAAATGGGCAACTCGGAAGTTGGTCATTTGAACATTGGCGCTGGTCGAGTCGTACCCCAAGAATTGGTACGGATCTCAGATGCTGTAGAAGACGGTTCTTTAGCCGCAAACCCAGCCCTTGTCAAAATTTGCCAGGAAGTCCGTTCTGCTAATGGCAAGTTACATCTAGTGGGGCTTTGTTCTGATGGGGGGGTGCATTCCCATATTACCCATCTATTTGGATTACTTGACTTAGCTAAGGAACAGCAACTTTCACAAGTTTGTATTCACGCCATTACTGACGGTCGTGACACCAAACCGACAGATGCTATCAAAGTCATCCAGCAGTTGGAAGACTATATAGATCATGTTGGCATCGGTGAAATCACTACTATTAGTGGTCGTTTTTATGCAATGGATCGTGATAACCGTTGGGATCGAGTTCAACACGCCTACGATGTAATAACAACAGATAATGCGGGCAATGGACTCACGGCTGTAGAGGTATTGCAAGCAGCTTACGCGAAAGGTGTAACCGATGAGTTTGTTCTCCCAGTCCGGTTGCAACCGGGCGCGGTAGAATCTGGTGATGGGGTAATATTTTTCAATTTCCGCCCCGACCGCGCTAGAGAACTAACTCAAGCCTTTGTTAGTCAAACTTTTAACGGTTTTGAAAGACAGCCAATTCAACCACTTTCTTTTGTAACTTTTACCCAGTATGATCCAGAATTGCCAGTTTCTGTGGCTTTCGCACCGCAAAATCTGAGTAATATTCTGGGTGAAGTTATCGCTAATCGCGGGTTAAAACAGTTTAGAACGGCTGAAACTGAAAAATACGCTCATGTTACTTATTTCTTTAATGGGGGACTAGAAGATCCCTGTGAGGGGGAAGATCGGGAATTAGTCAGTAGTCCAATGGTGAATACTTATGATCAAACCCCGGCGATGTCAGCACAAGCTGTGACAGATGTGGCGATCGCTGCCATCAGAAAGGGTATCTATTCCCTAGTTGTAATGAACTATGCTAACCCAGACATGGTAGGGCATACAGGACAAATTCCAGCGACAGTCACAGCTATTGAAGCAGTAGATAAATGTTTAGGTCGTCTAATTGATGCTATTGGTAAAGCAGGTGGTACAGCAATTATTACTGCTGATCATGGCAATGCTGAGTATATGCTAGATGAAGGCGGTCATCCTTGGACAGCCCATACTACTAACCCAGTTCCTTTAATTTTGGTAGAAGGCGAAAAAGCCAAAATACCCGGATATGGAACAAATGTGGAATTAAGAAATGATGGCAAATTAGCCGATATTGCCCCGACTATTCTGGATATTTTACAAATATCCCAACCACAAGAAATGACAGGGCGATCATTACTTAAAGCCGCAGAATATGATTTACAACTAACTCGTACTCCTGTGCAAATAGGGTTGTAAAATCGTAAAATGGTAGGGGTAAAGCAAGAGCTTCATTGGTGTCAACTTAACGTAAAACCCACAGCCCGACTGGGAATGATAGCGTAGCGTGGCGTTAGCCATATTCCCAGTCTAATAGCAAAAGTCATCTTTTGATGACTGAATAACCGGAAAATTTTTAAATTCTTTAGTAAACTTCAGTTTACTTTGGCTATGAGACCGGAACTTAAGTAAAACCTTTAATCCGCCTGGGAATGAATTCCCAGTCTCATAGCAAAAGTCATCTAAAGATGACTAAGGAAACCAAAAATTCTTTAGTAAACTTCAGTTTACTTTGGCTATGAGACCGGAACTTAAGTTCCAGGCGGGTTTGGAAGCTAAACAAATAAGCTATTTGTAGCCTAAGTTGACACCAATGAGCATTGCTAAATCCCTCCAAAATTGATAACTTTTGATAACCAACATTTCTAATATGGCAATTACTAACATTATTCAAGGCATTTGGGCATTTTCTGCTCTCAGTTTGATTATTCTCGTTTTGTTACATAGTCCTAAAGGTGATGGCATTGGGGCTATTGGTGGACAAGCACAATTATTTAGCAGTACCAAAAGTGCTGAAAATACTTTAAATCGAGTTACTTGGGCATTAGTTGTAGTTTTTATGGGTTTAACTGTGGTTCTAAGTGCTAATTGGTTGCCCAAATAATCGAAACTGAAAATGGGAAAAATCACCCAAAATCAAAACTTTTGGCGAAGATTAATAGTTCGACACTTCGACAAGCTCAGTGCATCGCTTCGCTCACTACAAGCAGCAGTTCTGACTTTAGCATTAAGTACAGGACTGCTGGTTGTTTTGACTAACTTTCAAGTAAATGCTGGTGTGAGGGAACAGGAAAGAAACTCCCAATTTATCCAAAAAAACTATCCTTTACCACCGACTCTGGCACAATGGCAAGATAAAACGAATAGTGGAGATTATTTTGATCAAATTAAATCTACGAAAGTTGGTTATTTAATTTGGTCACGGTTTCCGGTGAAAGTGAAGATAGAAACACCAACTGATATTAATGAAAAACAATCGCAAATATGGGTTAATAGTGTTTCTCAAGCAGTTCAAGAATGGAGTATTTATTTACCTTTGCAGATAGTGGAAAAATCGGCTATTGCTGATATTACAATCTCTCGCAAAGCACCACCCTTACAACGTGAACCTAATGGTAAGATACTGCGATCGCGTTCGGCTTTAACGACTTTTGATTTATATACTGAAAAGAATATTTTATCTCACCGGTTTACGATTCTGCTGAGTCCTAGTCAAACTGGTGAATATGTACTATCAGCAGCACGTCATGAACTTGGTCATGCTTTAGGTATCTGGGGTCATAGTCTTCTAAATACTGATACGATGTATTTTTCTCAAGTTCGCAAACCGCCGTTTATTTCGATTAGAGATGTAAATACTTTAAAACGGGTTTATGAACAATCTACAAGTTTGGGACAGAATTGAGTTTATCTCACGCAAAGACGCAGAGGCGCAAAGGTAAGATTTTAAGATGAAGGCAACCAGTTTTTATCTAAAATCTGATCTAAGGTGTAAGGACAGATTTCTGGTAAGTTGGTTAGTTTGGTTTTGGCTTTAACATAATCTAAGGCATTACTATAAATGATATTGATATTTTCTGCTAAATGATTGCGTAAGTTAGTGGTTAATTCTTCGTTAATTTGATTACGAAAACTAATAATTTCCGCTGCCCAATGGTTAGCATTTCTAGGCTTTTCTATATGCCAATTTTGATAAAGTAATAAGTGTCTAATAATCTGTTCTAATAAATTTCTCACTCGTCTTTTTTCGGTTTTCGCCAATTCTTCTAACTCTTCTATTAAGTGATCATAGTCAATATCTCCCAATTGACGAGATTTGAGGTTTTTAATTGTCTCCTCTAGCCATTGTGAGTAATTAGACTCATATAGTTTGTTGATCTCAATAGCTGTTTTCATTATTTGCTAACTTAGCTTAAAGCTTGATTGGTTGCGCTTATACGATTGAGATAGTTCTTCCTCATCGGTTTCATGATAACAAATTTTTTGGTCGGTGTCAATAGCTTTGACTCTATTATTGCGAGGCTGTGGAAATTACAAGTGAATTTGATTTTCGACAGCCTCATGATTTGATTACACTCGACGTAGGTTCATGAGTTCTTGAGGAGATGCAAGCATATCAATGGCTACGAAGAAGATTTTTCCATCGGGATTGATTAAAAACCGCCAGGAAATGTTCATTCCAACTGTGACACCAAACCAAGGAGTTTGTACTACTCCTGTGACTTTCAGTTGTTTAGAACCGTCTGGTTGAACTTCGCAGATACCTTGTTGTGGCATCATGTTTAGTCCTTGTGCTTCTTCGCGCATATATTTAGCGATCGCTTCCCGGCCAATAATTGGCTTTTGGAATGGTGGTTGTAGCGCACCGTCGGTAGTGAATAGTGCGATCGCATCATCAAATTTATCTGCATTCATGGCTTCAATGTAGCCTAAGACCGCAGGTTCTGTAATACCGTCAATTTTAACGGAGGAAATAACTGGACTTGTCCGTTGGAAAGCAGGTTCTGTAGCTGCTTTAGGATAACTGCTAGGACCAAGATCAGAAGTATCAAATCCCATATCTACTACGGTATTCCGCAATACGGTGATTTGCTGACCTTGATCAAGTTTTTGTGTGGCTTCTAATACAAATTTTACACCGGGAGACATTTGATAACCAACGGGGACAGGAGTGATGATTCCCTGTTTCATCAATTCTCCTAACTCGAACCAGAAAGCGAGTTTGGTGTTGACGCTAAAGAAACCATAGGAACGGCTAATAGGAGTATCAGCACGGCTGGCTAAATCCCGCATGACTTTTGTTTGATCTTCACGAGACATTTGCTTAATTTGGGTAAGCAAACTTTCTGCTAGTTGCAAGCGGGCTACTCCAGGTGCGGCGGGAGTAATAGTTTTACCCATTTCAGTATAAGCATACCAAAGATAAGCTAATTGATCATCAACGTTAAGTTGATCAAATAACGCTATTGTTGCGGGAATAGGACTAGGAAGTTGAGTATTAGAAAAAATAGTTTGAGCGGACTGGATAGTTAAAGCCACAATCGGAATCTCCAAGATTATGTGTTAATTAGTCGCTATGAAGACATCAGCTAAAAATGTTTATGATGAACTTATGTCTTATGGAAAATAATGTAATGAAAATCTTAATTTTTGTAAATAATAGAAATTACGAATTGACAAAATAGGTAATTAATGGTAGAGAATTTATTTTCACGCAGAGGCGCAGAGGCGCAGAGAGGAATTTAGGAGCTAAATTGTGTTGATTAATGAAGGTTATCGTTTAATTAGACCCATTAGTAAGGGGGGATTTTATCAGACTTTTTTGGCTGTAGATGAAAGTCAATTTCCGCCAATTCCTTGTGTTGTTTATCAAGTTTCATCTCAATATCAATCGCTGGAAATTTTTCAATTTCAGGTACAGACATTAATGGAATTAGGTAAACATCCACAAATTCCTACTTTAATCACACATTTTATAGAAAATGAATATTACTATTTAATTCAAGAATTTATTGATGGTGATAATTTAGCTAGTTTATTAGCAAAGCAAGGTGGTTTTCATGAAACTCAGATTTGGCAAATTTTAAAAAGCTTATTACCAGTGATCAGGTTTATTCATGATCATCAAGTTATTCATGGAAATATTCAACCAGAAAATATTATTTTGCGGACTAAAAATCAAAGTCGAGATTTATTAGATGATTTGGTTTTAGGAGATTTTGCGAATATGAAGTTTGCCAATATTAATAAAGATAAAGATAATTTAGTTGGTAGTCCAGAATATATTTCCCCAGAACAAGCACAAGGTAAAGCAGTTTTCGCAAGTGATCTTTATAGTTTAGGTGTAACTTGTATTTATTTACTTACTCAAATTTCTCCTTTTGAACTATTTGATATGACTAATAATAGCTGGGTATGGCGGGATTATCTCACTGATCAAATTAGTGAACATTTAGGACAAACCCTAGATAAATTCGTAAAATATAATTTACAAGAACGTTGGCAATCAGCAGATCAACTTGTCTATAATTTAGGTATTAAAGATAATTATTTGCCTTTATTATCTCTAAATAAAAGTCATTTATGGCAACTTGCTGATACTCTGGAAAATCAAATTCATAGTTCTATTAATACTGTGGCATTAAGTCATGATGGCAAAATATTAGCTAGTGGTGAAGATAATAAAAGTATTAAATTATGGAATTTAAGCAATCAGCAATTAATGGGGAACTTTCCCGGACATACTCAATCTATAACAGCAGTCATTTTTAATGATAATGATACAGTTTTAGCTACGGCTAGTAATGATCAAATTATCAATTTGTGGGATGTGAAGACATTAGCAAAAATTCATAGTTTGACTGGACATTCTCATGCTGTTAAATCCCTAGCATTTCATCCTTGTGGGCAAATTTTAGCTAGTGGCAGTTGGGATAAAACTATTAAAATCTGGGATGTAAATACAGGTTTAGCACTGAATACTTTAACGGGGCATAAATTACAAGTAAATGCCGTAGCTTTTAGTCCCCAAGGACAGCTTTTCGCTAGTGCTAGTTATGATCGCACAGTTCGGGTCTGGAAATTAGAAGACGGAAAATTTAACTTATTAACAACTCTTTTTGGTCATACTTGGGCAGTTTTGACAGTGGCTTTTAGTCCCACTCATCCTAATTTGTTGGCGACTGGTAGCGGTGATAATACAATTAAATTATGGGATGTTAGCACTGGTGAATTAATTAGCACACTTTCAGGTCATTCTTGGTCAGTGGTGGCTGTAGTTTTTAGTGCTGATGGAGAAACGCTGATTAGTGGCAGTTGGGATAAAACGGTGAAAATTTGGCAAATCAGCACAAAATCAGAAATTGCTAGTCTTGTCGGTCATACAGACTCGGTATCTAGCGTTGTTATGAGGGATGATGGGGGATTGATTATCAGTGGTAGTAAGGACAAGACAATCAAATTGTGGCGAAGATGATGGGGGACTGGTGACTGGGGACTGGTGATAGGTGATAATTTTACTTAATTACCCATGACCAATCACCAATTACCCACTACCAATTACCAATTTAAAACAATCAGGCGCTACCTGTGAAGGCAACCTCTGGAAATTTCAACTGTGCTTCTGCCATTGGGCGTTTTCTGCCTTCTTCTTGCCAGTAGTTAATCACTTCTGTGGCTTTGTTAAGCAACTCTACCCGGTCAACATCTGTGATCCAGTGTTTGGATTCTAACTCTTTTTTTAGCTCTTCCCAGGCATCATTTCTGGGCCAAAAAAAGTATTTGGTTAAGGGACTAGAACCTTTACCGACAACCTGATCTACTGCTAGGGCGACGTTTTCGTCTAACCAGAGAATTTTCAAAATGAACTTGGTCAATTACACCTCCGGGGAATATCCGGGTTTTACTTACTAAGTTTGCGACCCCTTATTTTAACTCAATCTTTGAATAATTGACCATTTGTGGTGGCAATTAGTTTTACAGCAATTTTCGTTCTCGTGAAATATAATGGGGGCGCAGACCCTGCTTTTTACAGCAATTTTCGTTCTCGTGAAATATAATGGAGGGCGCAGACCCTGCTTTTTACAGCAATTTTCGTTCTCGTGAAATATAATGGAGGGCGCAGGCCCTGCTTTTTACAGCAATTTTCGTTCTCGTGAAATATAATGGAGGGCGCAGACCCTGCGCCCCTACGGGTTTTTCTGTATTCTGCTATATGATTAATTTTGTTGCATATCACGTCCAGAGTTAGATGATTAAACTAATTGGTATTTTTCTGAGTCTGTTGCTGGTTTTTGGCTGGAATACACCAGTTATGGCAGAATCTCAACCTATTACCGCTCAGGAGTTGCAAGTAGGGGATGAATTGGCGACTAAGGCTTTTGTTGCTACGAATCAAGGCGATTTTGTGACGGCGGAGGCTTATTGGACAGAAATTATTGAAAAATTTCCTACTAATGCGGGAGCATGGAGTAATCGCGGTAATTCTCGTGTCAGTCAGAATAAGTTACAATCCGCATTGATGGATTATAACAAAGCTGTAGAACTTGCGCCTACTGTAACAGATCCTTATTTGAATCGGGGGACGGCGTTGGAAGGTTTGGGAAGATGGGAGGAGGCGATCGCTGACTATAATCGTGTATTAGAATTAGATCCTCAAGATGCTATGGCTTATAATAATCGTGGTAATGCTAAAACAGGTTTAGGGAAATGGCAAGAAGCGATTTTAGATTTCCAAAAAGCCACAGAAATTAACCCAAATTTTGCCTTTGCTAGAGCTAATTATGCCCTAGCTTTATATGAAACTAATCAATCAGATAAAGCTATCCGCGAGATGCGGAATATAGTCCGTAAATATCCTCGATTTGCTGATATGCGTGCCGCTTTAACAGCCGCTTATTGGGTGAGGGGAAATAAGGGAGAGGCAGAAAGTAATTGGGTAGCTGCTTATGGACTGGATACCCGTTATAAGGATATGAATTGGGTAACGAATATCCGTCGCTGGCCACCAAGTATGGTAGCAGCTTTGGATAGATTTTTGAAATTACAATAAATTGAACGGGGAACGGGGAACGGGGAACGGGGAACGGGGAACGGGGAACGGGGAACGGGGAACATAAAAATCAGTTGTGTATTAATTGTGTCCCATTACTTAGCCAATTATTGAAGGTGGCGTTACCTAATTAACGCACTTTTCAATTTCCACAAAATTAAACTTATAGCCATTTTCCTGCATTTTCTTTTCTTTGGTGACTTTCCCAAAATCGGCAAATTCAGGAAAGTATATGTCTCCCACAAAATTACCTTCAACAATAGTTAAATAAAGTTTATCGGCAAATTTGATTGCTTCAGTATAAATCTGTCCACCACCAGCGATAAATATTTCTTCTGTTTCACTCATTTCCGCCCATGCAATTGCTTCTGTTAATGAATGCAACACGACACAACCAAAGGCTTGAAAATTGGTGTCTCTGGTGAGAACAATAGTTGTACAATCGGGAAATGGTTTACTCATGGTAGAATAACTTTTGCGTCCAATAATTACAGGATGTCTTCTGATCATTTGCCGGTAATAAATTTCATCACTGGGAATATTCCAGGGATTACCAGCACGAATATGTTTTCTGGCTGAGTTTGCTAAAATTCGATTTTCAGAAATGGCAGCAATGAGACTAATTAACGGCATAAATTGATAATATTCTGGTTTTTTCAGAGAAGGTAATTGTAAGAATTTACGATACCGTAAACTATGGGTAAATGATATAAAAAGTTGAAATCAAAAATATGGATAACACTAGAATGGGCGCATTCTCTACCACTAAACTGGGCGCAGGCCCTGCGCCCCTACTTCCTGATTCCTCATATTATTCTTCGACGCGATAACCTAGTTCTGCTAGACGCACCCGTGAATGTCGCCATTTGGGTTGGACTTTAACGAATAATTCTAGATAAACTTTCCCAGCAATTAGTTTTTGAATTTGTTGTCTAGCTTCACTACCAATAGCTTTGAGCATTGTTCCACCTTTACCAATGAGAATGCCTTTTTGAGAATCTCTCTCAACATGGATCGTGGCGAGAACACGGGTAATTTTTGGAGCTTCTTCAACTAAATCAATGCCTATGGCTACGGAATGGGGAACTTCTTGACGGGTTAATAATAATATTTGTTCTCGAATTAATTCACCCATGATAAACCGTTCTGGCTGGTCTGTTACTAAATCGGGTGGATAATAAAATGGACCTGGTTCGAGATGACTAATTAATAAATCTTGGAGTTGCAATAATCCCGCGCCGGTTTTAGCAGAAAATTTCACACTTTGCCATTGATAGGTATCGGCTAATTGAATATAACTATCATCTATTTTTTGGGCATCTTCTGGTTGTTGATCAATTTTATTAATCCCCAGAATTACAGGTGTTTGAGTATTAATTAGTAGTTCTGCCACATAGCGATCGCCTGGACCACAAGCAACTGTACCATCAACCACAAATAATATCACATCTACCGAGTCAATGGCAATTTTCGCATTTTTTACCAACACTTCCCCTAATTGATGATGAGGTTTATGAATACCGGGCGTATCCACAAAAATCAACTGGGCTGTTTCCGTAGTTAAAATCCCCTTTAGGCGATTTCGAGTAGTTTGGGACACGGGGGAAGTAATAGCTATTTTTTGCCCAACTAATTCATTCATCAAAGTGGATTTACCCACATTAGTTCTGCCGATAATGCCAATAAAACCTGATTTAAATCCAGCCGGTGCTTGGGGAATCATGACCCCACCGAAATCAGTAAAAATATTATTATCAATATCAGATACTTGTGATTCTACTTGCATTTTTTACAGTTATGATTAATAGATTATTTTGAGCTTTGAGGGAAATTCTCTTTCAATTTAGGGGATTGTATAATGACGGTATAAATTATGTTTCGCGCAAAGATACAAAGGAGCAAAGACGCAAAGTTTGAAATTGTGATAGCTGGCGTGGCGTAGCCATATTTTCTATTCTCATATTTCAATTCACTAAGGACTAAATTAGAGATACATTAATTATTGCATATTTATGGAAATAATAAAAAGCATAAAGCCAAATTTTACTGTCCTCATAGAGGAGTCGTTGAGAAGCCCAGACTCACCTGTTCGCGTAAGCGTGACCAAGGCATAAGGTAGTGTATTAGCCCTGAAATTCATTTCAGAGTGGGTCTGTCAGCCAAAGAAATAAGCTATCTGTAGCTTAAGTTGACACCATTAAGCTTTTGCTAAACCCCTTGTATCATAATAAGGAGAGAAAAGAGGTAGGGGGGGGTAGGGGGAGAAGAGAGGCAGGGGGGGCAGGGGAGGGAAGAACAGAAGTTTTTTCCGATCATTACCTGTCAAAATAAATTTGACGAACTACTAGTGTTTGTTACTATTGATAGCTAAAACTGTTCCCTACCTTCACAGACAACTTATTCAGCAAACCCTATTTAGTATATTAAAACATGGCAATTTTACACGGAACTTGGGTAATAAATCATCAAAATAGTTATTTCTTTATTTGGGGAGAAACTTGGCGTTCTTCACAGGTGCATACTGAAGTATCTGCTGAGATTCCTTTACATCCCTTGGCTATGGACTCGGTGGAATTAAACGAATGGTTAGAATTATCTAATTTATCAATTACTAATTTAATTCAGCCATCTTCCACTACTAAACAAAGAATTAAAAGTAAACCACCAACAGAAATAAAATTACCTATTCATTCACAAATAGTTTCTTTACCAACTTATTTTTCAGAAAGTAATAAATCAGAATTAACGACAATTTCTCCCGTTCATTCTGTCAGCGTGGATATAGATTCTCCATCTTCACAATATTTACATCCTTGGAAAATTGAGGGTTTTTGTCTCACTCCAGCATTAGCAATTCAATTTCTCTCATCATTACCCCTGAGTACAACCGATAATAAAGCGGCTTTATTAGGAGCAGATATTCATTTTTGGGTACATATTTACAGATGGCATTTAGATTTAATTTCTCGTTGTAAATTTTTACCAACTGTTGAGAAACAAGATAGTAATTTAATTGCCAAATGGCAGATACTTTTAGATAGTGCCATAGATGTCACAAGGTTAGAGAAATTCTCTTCACAAATGCCTTTAGCTTGTCGAACATATCAACAGACTACCGAAAATATAGCCATTAATTTACCATTATTACCTCAAGAATTAATATTATCATTCCTCAATCACATTACAGATAATCAATTGCGGTTAATGCTTGGTTCTCAATCTCCCCTAGAACCGAGAATGATGATGTCTTTACCTGCTACATTACAGCAATGGTTACAAGGATTAATTAATGCAAATAATACAATTGATGCAGCAGGAGGAGACCGTTTACAAACTACTTTAAAAGCTTGGACTTTACCATTACAATATCAACTTACAGGCAAAGCTTTATTTAGAACTTGTTTTCAATTGCTTCCTCCAGAAAATGAAGAACCAGATTGGATTTTGAAGTATTTTCTGCAAGCAGCAGATAACCCAGAATTTTTAATAGCCGCAGCGACAATTTGGCATCAACCTGTAGATACATTAGTTTATCAAAATCGCCCAATTGCACAACCTCAAGAAACATTTTTGCGAGGTTTGGGTTTAGCTTCTCGATTGTATCCCATAATTACCCCCAGTTTAGAAACTGCATCTCCCGAATTTTGTCACCTCACCCCCATGCAAGCTTATGAATTTATCAAAGCGGTAACTTGGAGATTTGAAGATAGCGGGTTAGGAGTAATTTTACCGCCTAGTTTAGCAAATCGGGAAGGGTGGGCAAATCGTTTAGGCTTAAAAATTAATGCCGAAACTCCTCAAGAAAAATCCGGACGTTTGGGTTTACAAAGTTTATTAAATTTCCAATGGCATTTGGCAATTGGTGGACAAACAATTTCTAAAGTTCAGTTTGATAAACTGGTAAAATTAAATAGTCCTTTAGTCGAAATTAATGGTGAATGGGTAGAACTCCGTCCCCAAGATATTAAAACTGCCCAAACCTTTTTTAGTTCTCGCAAAGAACAAATGTCTCTTTCTTTAGAAGATGCTTTACGCATTAGTAAAGGAGACACCCAAGTAATTGAGAAATTACCTGTTGTAAGTTTTGAAGCTTCCGGTGCCTTGGCAGAATTAATTGGGGCATTAACTAATAATCAGGAAATTCAACCTTTAACTACACCTCAAAGTTTTCGGGGAGAATTACGTCCTTATCAAGAAAGAGGTGCGGGTTGGTTAGCATTTTTAGAACGTTGGGGTTTAGGTGCTTGTCTTGCAGACGATATGGGATTAGGAAAAACCATCCAATTTATCGCTTTTTTACTTCACCTCAAAGAAGAAAATGTCCTAGAAAAACCAACTTTATTAGTTTGTCCTACTTCAGTTATGGGCAATTGGCAAAAAGAAGTTAAAAAATTTGCCCCGACAATCAAAGTTTTAGAATATCACGGTGATAAACGTCCTAAAGGTAAAGCGTTTACAGAAGCCGTTAATAAACACGATATAGTAATTACTAGCTATTCACTGATTCACCGCGATATTAAATTATTAAAAGCAGTTGAATGGCAGATAATTGTTTTAGACGAAGCCCAAAATGTCAAAAATTCAGATGCGAAACAATCACAGGCAGTGCGACAATTAGAAACGACATTTCGCATTGCTTTAACAGGTACACCTGTAGAAAATAGATTGCAAGAATTATGGTCTATTTTAGATTTCTTGAATCCCGGTTATTTAGGGAATAAACAATTTTTTCAAAGACGGTTTGCTATGCCGATTGAAAAGTATGGTGATACTGCTTCTTTAAATCAATTACGTTCATTGGTTCAGCCTTTTATTTTACGCCGATTAAAAAGTGATAAAGACATAATTCAAGACTTGCCAGAAAAGCAAGAAATGACAGTTTTTTGTGGATTAACTTCTGAACAAGCTACACTATATCAACAATTAGTAGATGAATCTTTAGTAGAAATTGAATCTGCGGAAGGTTTACAACGTCGCGGCATGATTTTAGGATTATTAGTGAAGCTAAAACAAATTTGTAATCATCCTTCCCAATATTTGAAATTAGCAACTTTAGAGAAACATCATTCTGCTAAATTACAACGACTAGAGGAAATGTTAGATGAGGTTTTAGCAGAAGGAGACAGGGCTTTAATTTTCACACAATTTGCTGAATGGGGTAAGTTATTAAAATCGTATTTAGAAAAGAAATTAGAACGAGAGATATTCTTTTTATATGGTAGTACCAGTAAAAAGCAAAGAGAGGAAATGATTGATAGATTCCAACATGACCCCCAAGGACCACCAATTATGATTTTATCGTTAAAAGCTGGTGGTGTGGGATTGAATTTAACTAGGGCAAATCATGTTTTTCACTTTGATAGATGGTGGAATCCCGCAGTTGAAAATCAAGCCACAGATAGAGTATTTAGAATTGGTCAAACCCGCAATGTTCAAGTCCATAAATTCGTCTGTACTGGAACATTAGAAGAGAAAATAAATGATATGATTGAGAGTAAAAAACAACTAGCAGAACAGGTTGTAAGTGCAGGAGAAGATTGGTTAACAGAAATGGATACAGACCAACTTCGTAACTTATTAATATTAGATCGGAATGCTGTGATTGAAGAAGATGAACTTTAAGAAATATATGCTAGAAAATATAGATAGGGCTTGCTGAAAAAGTTGTCTGTGAGGGCTAGAAGTATGGCTAACGCCACGCTGCGCTATCAGGAGGTAGGGGCGCAGGGCCTGCGCCCATTCAGGAGTATGGCTAACACCACGCTTCGCTATCAGCAAACCCTAGATAAACTCACCTAAGAAAGACATTTTAAACAGAAATAGGCAAATAGTCAAAATTGGTTAGAGAATTGCTGATAAGTACGCAGGCAAAATTAATTTTATAAGAAGATAGGCATTTAATGTAGGGGTAGCGCCCCGTGCCTACCCCGGTATTTGGGGCAACCACAGGGGGTTTGCCCCTACTTACCTCCTTGGGGTACTAAATAAATTCCCTCATCATCTGTTAATAAATTCTGTGCTGCTTCTAACATAGAGGGCATTATTTCTTTCAAATCTTCCCGATTATTTAAGTAAGTTTTTAAAGCTGACATTGGGTCAATACTGCTACTCGCGCTTAATTCAGGAATACGAGGTTTTGCTAACTGACTCACTAATTCGGCTTGAATAGTGTAAGTGTGTGCTATGCTTAAAGCTTGATGTATAGAAGAGTTATCAATTAAATCTAATTGTTCTGACCGCAATTTATAAATGAGTCGCACTACATTATCCTGAATATCATATTTAGTAATTCCTTTTAATAATGCTTTTTGTGGATCATCTTGTTTAGATAAATCTATCTCAATAGTCCGAAATGTTCGCACGGGTAAGGGACAAAATTCCCAATTTACTTTCCCTTTTTCCAAATCTATCATTACATAACCTTTGTCTTCCTTTTCTTCACTAAAATCTACCCGTTCAATACTTCCAGGATAAATTACTGGTGGGTCATTAGATTTATTTAAATTCTGGTGTTTGTGAACATGACCTAAAGCCACATAATCAAAACATGGTCGAGTTAATAAAGATAAGGGTAAAGTAAAACCTTTTCCGACTGCTAATAAACGTTCTGCACCTAAAGTGGCATTATCAGCCATTAAATGGGCTAAAAGCACAGTGGGTAAATTCGGGTCAAGACGGCGAATTTCTCCTTCGATAACTACCTCTAAACGGTCTGTGAGGAGTTGATTAACTTCTGCTAGAGAAGAACCCTGAGTTTCTTGACGAGTCATTAAAGTGGAACGAGTTAACCAAGGGAGAGTAATGATTTGCACATCTCCTTTTTGTGTAGAAAGGCGATGAGTAGTTAAAGTATCACCAACTACAAACCCTGGTACTCCCAAAGTCCGATAAATATTTAAACTTGCACCTCCCAAACCTTGGGAATGTTGGTCATGATTTCCTACTAATAAGACTGTGGGGATATCTGCATCAACTAAACGGCGAAATTGATTAGCAAAGGCTTCTTGAACATAGGGTGCAGGTGTGGCATTAGGGAAGGCATCACCACCAAACAGGACTAAATCTACATGATCAGCGATCGCTCGGTCAATACACAAAGATAATGTTTTCACAAAATCCTCTAGTCGGGTGTTTAAACCTGTGGCTGGATTAACGCGCCCGTGGCAAAAACCGCTACCAATATGGATATCTGAAAGATGGAGAATTTTCATAGTTTATTGGTTGTAAGGGTTAAGATCCCCGACTTCTTCAAGAAGTCGGGGATCTAGTGGTGTGATTAAATGTGAATTCCACACTCAGTTTTTTCACTTCCGCGCCAACGTCCAGCCCGTTCGTCTTCACCTTCGCCGACTTTAGTGGTAATAGGTTCGTCACCAATACTGGGATAACCTTGATCATGAAGGGGGTTGTAAATTACTTTATGTTCAGCTACATACGCCCAGCTTTGCTTACGAGTCCAGGTAGCTAGAGGGTTAATTTTTAATCTTCCCTTACCATCTAGTTCAAATACGGGCATGGTAGCACGAGTAACGGCTTGATCCCGACGACGACCAGTAATCCAACCTACAGTATTAAGCTCATCTAAACCGCGTTGAAGTGGCTCAATTTTGGTAATGTCGTGGAATTTAGTAATATCTGTATCCCAAAGAGCTTCCCCAAATTTAGCAGCAAAGGCTTCACGGCTATCTACGTCTGGGGTTTTATAGGTTTTTAAATCTAGGTTGTAGATTTCTTTGGCTTTAGCTACCAATTCTAGGGTTTGGGGGAAATGATAAAGGGTATCTAGGAAAATAACGGGTACGGGATGCTGAAGTTCGCTATAAAAAATGTGTGTCAAGATGATGTCATCAACGTTGAAGGCACTAGTTTGGACTAATCCTGTGGGGATGTTCTTTACAGACCAGGCTAGGATTTCTGTAGGGGTTGCAGTTTCAAATTGCTGATTTAGTGATGCTAAGTCAAAGGCGATAGAAGTTGTCATGATCTTTCTCTAAAACCAAGATTTTTTACTTTTGTTAAATCTAATCTTATAAGAAGATAGGCACATAAGTAGTCGGACAAAATTAAATTCACTCGTTGAGAGAGGGAACAGGGAACAGGGAACAGGGAACAGAAAAATCAATTGTGTAATTAATTCTGTCCCATTACTTATCCCCGCCGATGATTGAGGAAATGGGTTTGAGAGAAAATTGATTCCCTTCCCAACTCCCCCAACTCCCCCAACTCCCCCAACTCCCCCAACTCCCCCAACTCCCCCAACTCCCCCAACTCCCCCAA
>NZ_JAAVWA010000053.1:0-22389 GCF_017355725.1 Anabaena sp. 54 | reverse complement strand
TGATTTTTATTTGTCTGATAGCGAAGCGTGGCGTAGCCATATCAGGATGTCCAGGATTTGAGGATTTTCAGGATGTTATTGGATGATTGTTTTTTGGAAGTTGGGGATTTTTAAGGATGTTTTTGAATGATTATTTTTGAATAATTTAAACCATCTATAAATTACCATCCTGTTAATCCTTTAATCCTGGTTATCCTGATTCAGACAAATACAACTTTCATCACCAACAAACCATCTAAAAATTACCATCCTGTACATCCTTTAATCCTGGACATCCTGATTCTGATAATTGAGAAATTCAGATCCCCGACAACTTTTAACAATCTTCTCATTTATCACATTAATTATCGCAGAAGTCGGGGATCTTTAGATGCAAACTGACATCCTGTAAATCCTTTAATCCTGGATATGCTGATTCAGGTTTAATAATTTTCTGTAACCCTTAAATGTTACAACTTACAAGTCTCGACGCGAGAAAAGATACCCAACCAAGTCCACTGCCAGTTATAGCCTCCCAAAATATTAATCAAGGCCCAGTGATTAACAAACCGAAAACGCCCGGTTCCCCGGGGAAAGTTGCCTTTTGGCACTTGAGCTTTATCAAAAGTTTTCATATCAGACAACAACCTTATTCCTTCGTTTGTCCATCCTACCTTGTCCTCGAACTCATCCCAGATGTCCGAGTTATAAGTAAAGTTTCCACCCAAATCTTGATAAATGCGCTTCTGAACTGAAAACCCAAATCTACCATCACTGTATTTTACCCACAATTGGTCAATTGTGCGGAGGTCTTTACAGGGAAATTTATTAATATATTCTACTCTTAAGTGAAATTCTTCTTCCGGTTTTGCAACCGCTAACATTACCCGTGCTGTTTCATAGTCTGCTTCGTTCCATTCCCCTTGTGCAAGTAAGTCACGCAGTTTTCTGTAGTCTATTCCACAGGATGATATTAATATTAATGGTACTTCTTGGTTTACAGGTTGAGGAGTGGAATTTTTAGGAATGAAAATTTCTTTCAGCTTGGATAATAAAGAAGAAGAATTTTCTAGTTGAGGTGTGGTAACTACCAAACCCAATAACTTCCGAAACTCCCGCACTGTTTGGGGACGGTTGACTGGTTCTAACTCCATCCCTTTGAGAATAGCAGTATTTACTTTATCGCTAATCTGCTGATTATATTTTTGCGGTGGTGATAACTCCACATTATACTCAGCACGATAATTAGCAGGAATAGGAACTCTATTCGTTAATAAACTATATAATGTCGCTGCTAAAGCATAAACATCTGTATAATAACCAAAATCTCCCCGTCGTTCATATTGTTCTATCGGTGCATAACCTTCCGTTTTCGTTGCTGTCATGCTTCTGATTTTACCAGGTTGAAATTCCCGCGCTAACCCAAAATCAATTAATACTGCTTCCTTGCTTTCCCGTCGCAACAAAATATTATTGGGTTTCACATCTCGGTGTAAAAGTTTCCGTTCATGAACACATTCTAAAGCTTGTCCAATTTGGTCAATGTAGCGCAAAGCTTCGGTTTCTGACAAGTAACCATTTTCAGCCGTGTAGTTTTCCACATAAGCTGCTAAATCATCACCGTCAATGTGTTCCATCACAATAGCCCAAAGTCCATCTTCGGGAAAATTGTCGTAAACTTGAACAATATGGGGATGATAGCATTTTGATAAGTCTAAGGCTTCTTTTCTAAACCTCTTTTGTATTTCCGCAAAGTCTGGTTTTTGTCGTTGTTCCCGGTTGAGGGTTTTGATCACAACCAACCTGTTTTCTTCTGTATCTTCTGCTAAATAGGTTTCACCAAAGCCACCGCCACCGATCGCTCTTTTAATGATATACTGTCCGTTCTGTAGTGGGGTGTTAGGTGTCCAGGATTGCATATTGTCTGAATCAGGATTTACAGGATTGGGAGAGAAATTAAAAATTAGTATAACATCCGCGTTTATCTGCGTTCATCTGCGTTTAATTGTCAGAATCAGGATTTACAGGATTTGAGGATGTACAGGATTTAGATCCCCGACTTCTAGGATAATTTATTTTGATACAGAATCACCGATAAAAGAAGTCGGGGATCTTTAGTTATTAGTTTAAAAATTGACTCTATATATGTGCGGACAGATTTCTAATCATAACGTAAGTGTAAACCAATTATCGCATCTTGTCAAGTCTTGATGTCAAGAATCATGGAAAAAGTGAAAATCAAAAATCTCCACCGCAAACCAACATCCTGTAAATCCTAAAATCCTGTAAATCCTGATTCAGACAATCCAAAAGTTTACTATATATGCGCGGACATATTTCTACTCCTAACATCAGTGTAAACCATATTTTTCGTCTTGTCAAGTCTTGAAGTAATATATTTTGAAGATAATTGTGATATCTTGGGAATCCTTGCCAAGGGGACATACAATTTGCCTTTTCTCATATATAATAGTAGATTGTGTTGAATTAAAGCCATCCCATGCCTAAATTAAAGACTCGCAAGGCTGCGGCGAAGAGATTCCGCGTCACCGGTACCGGTAAAATCGTCCGCCGTAAACCGTTCAAAAACCACTTGTTAGAGCATAAATCCTCTAGCAAAAAGAGCAATATGTCCAAGATGGCAATTGTTCATGAACGAGACGAACCTAACGTACGCTTAATGCTTCCATATTTGTAAAAGACACAGGTAATAAGATATGACTCGGGTAAAACGCGGTAATGTAGCTCGTAAACGCCGCAATAAAATTCTCAAACTAGCTAAAGGTTTCCGTGGTTCTCACTCAACTTTGTTTAGAACCGCTAACCAACAAGTAATGAAGGCGCTTCGCAGTGCTTACCGCGATCGCAAAAAGAAGAAGCGTGATTTTCGCCGTCTGTGGATAGCACGGATTAACGCAGCTTCTAGACAACACGGTTTAAGCTATAGCCGTTTGATTGGTAATTTGAAGAAAGCCAATGTGGAACTAAACCGCAAAATGCTGGCACAATTGGCAATTCTTGATCCTGCAAGCTTCGCTAAAATTGCGGAACTCGCTAACTCGGTTAACGGATAAAGGTGGCAACGGATGAATAACGGATGTAACAGATGGCACTTCGGAAAATTGAAAATTAAAAATAAAGAAACTTTTTGGCATTTTTAATTGGAGTAAAACGCAGAGCGATTATGAATAAGTTACATCTGGTATTATCCGCTACCCTATCTTTGATTTTTTGGCTGTCTTTTCCCAGTGGAAATTTAACTGCATCTGCCGCAACAATGGCGGAAATTCAGCAGCGAGGCTATTTAAATATGGCAGTTAAGGATAATCTTCGCCCTTTGGGATTTAGGGATGAGAAGGGCAATTTACAAGGGTTAGAGATTGATTTAGCCAAACGTTTGGCCAGTGATTTGTTGGGTAAAGCTGATGCTGTGAAATTGCAACCGGTAGCCAATAGCGATCGCTTACCATTAGTATTTAATCAGCAAGTTGATTTAGCGATCGCTGGAGTCACAGCCACAGAATCACGTTCTCGCATCGTTAGCTTCAGTGTTCCTTACTATTATGACGGCGCAGGAATAGTTACAAAAAATACAGCAATTCAAACATTAGAAGATGTAAGTAAACGGAAAATAGCTATTCTCAACCACTCCAGCACAATTGGATACTTAAAGTATTTTACACCATCTGCTGAGTTGGTCAGTGTAGATTCCTATGCTCAAGGGTGGGAGAAAATAGAAAGTAATCAGGTAGATGGTTTTGCAGCAGATATTAGTATTCTCAGTGGTTGGGTGCAAGCATATCCTCAATATCGCATACTGGCAACTAAATTATCAGCAGAACCGCTATCTGTAGTGATGCCAAAAGGATTACAGTATGATGAGTTAAGACGTAACGTGAATGAAGCGATCGCTCGTTATACAGTTACAGGTTGGCTAAAAGAACGGATAGAATACTGGGGATTGTAGTAATTTAGTGAGAAATACACAACCTAATAACTGATAATAGATAGAGTATTTTAATAATTTGTATTTGTAGAAAATGGATAGCAATTTAGTCATCATTTATCTGTCACTTTTTGTTGGTTTACTTGCATTTGCTGGGGTGAGTGTTTTTCGTCAAGTATTCAAAACCCGAAAACTTGAAAGCTCCTTGAACAAGTTAAAAAACAAATTAACAAAAGAAAAAGGTACGGCTCAAGAATATTATGAATTAGCCAGTATCTACTCAGAAAAAAAAGTATTTAGTCAAGCCATACCCCTATTTCAAAAATCTCTCAAAGCAGCCGAAGAAGAAGGAGAAGAATCCATTGCTCCTATTTATAACGGATTGGGATATGTTTACTTTGCTCAAGAGCAATATGACTTAGCAATTCGTCAGTACAAAGAAGCCATAAAATTGAACCCAGACTATGTATCAGCTTTAAATAATCTCGGACACGCTTACGAAAAGAAAAAATTGAATGCTCAAGCCTTAGAAATGTATGAAGCAACACTAAAATTAGCACCCAATAACATCGTTGCTAAACGTCGGGCTGAATCCTTACGTCGCTTAGTTTCTATCTAAGCTCAAACCCCTACTATATCTCGTTCCCAGTCTCTGACTGGGAATGCTATCACAGAGGCTCTTAAATGTAGAAATTATTGAATTTTTAGGAGAATCAATCTTTGATTTATCTACAGTAGAGGATTTACAAAATTGGTTAAATAATCTCCAGATTTAAATTAAAAATATGACTGATTAACCATTTCAGCGTTTTATAGGGTTAGAAGTTCAGTGATATGTCTATGGTAGGGGCAGGTTGTAGATAAAATTTCGGATATACTGTTAAAATTAAACTTTTTAAGCCCTGTCCCTACTTTGAAGCGTGGTTTTAACTGTCTCCTGTTTTTTCAATGGTTTCAATCACTGCTAACCCTATACTCGAAGCGGCGATTAGCATGATTGGTGCTGCTAAAAAGGCAATGGTAAGCATCTTGAGGGCTTGGTCAAAAAAAATATAGGTGGTCATTTGTTCACCTTCTGAACTGTATACAGCTACTGGTACTATCTAATTTTTCTTCACAGCCAGGTGGCTGAATTCCCAGTAATTGTATCTTAACAAAACTTTAGCTCTTTCATGACATGATGACAAAGTTTTATTAGAGTAAGCCACAAAATAAATGATCCTGTTTTGTCATGCTGAGTGTAGCGTTCGCGGAGCGTGGCGTTAGCCATAGCGAAACGAAACGAAGCATCTCAAGAGTTTTGAGGACTTACAAATAAAAAGACTCAACCACTTAACGCAAAAAATCTCTCAAACTCTCATTGCTCCGTGTCCTCTGTGTCTGGATTAGTACGGCTAACGCCACGCTTCGCTAACGTTTATCTGGGTAATTT
This sequence comes from Anabaena sp. 54, assembly GCF_017355725.1. Taxonomy (NCBI): domain Bacteria; kingdom Bacillati; phylum Cyanobacteriota; class Cyanophyceae; order Nostocales; family Nostocaceae; genus Anabaena; species Anabaena sp. 54. The sequence goes on along the minus strand of NZ_JAAVWA010000053.1, from coordinate 17,032 downwards.
ATTTTTTGGAAGATAAATTCCCAAAAGAAACTAATTTATACAAGTTTGAATAGTAGCAATTACTGATTCAGCCAGACTTGGTAAATCATAACCACCTTCTAAACCAAACATAATTTTTTTGGTTATACCTAAACAGTATTCTGTAAATAAACCAAAATCTTCTGGTTGCAAATTCACACCGGCTAAAGGATCATTGGCATTAGCATCATAACCAGCGCTCACAATCAATAAATCTGGCTGAAAATTGCTTAAAAACGGGAGAATTTTCCTTTCCCACAGGGGTTGATAGACAGTAATATCACTACCAGGAGGGACAGGTAAATTTAACACATTATGATGTGAACCTTGTTGAGAAGCTTTCCCTGTACCGGGATAAGCTGGATATTGGTGGAGAGAAATATAAGCAATTTCTGAGTGAGTTTCTACTATTGCTTCTGTCCCGTTTCCGTGATGTACGTCCCAATCTAGAATAGCAACGCGCTTAATTCCAGGTTGTTGCAAAGCATAAAAAGCTGCTATGGCGGCATTAGAAAATAAACAAAATCCCATACCTGTGTCACTTACTGCATGATGTCCGGGTGGACGCGCTAATATAAAAGATTTATCTGCTGTATTAAGAACTATATCAACTCCATCTAACCAAGCACTAACCGCCAATAACGCCACATCATAACTGCGGGGAGAAATGGGAGTATCCCCGTCTAAATAACCTCCACCGGAGGCAGCGATATCTTTTACTTTGTTAATATAGGTTGTAGGATGAACCTTTTCTATCCAGGACATTAAAGATGGTTTTAATAGAACTGGTGTAGGTAGTTTCCATGTGATTTCTTCGGCAAAATGTGCAGTTTTTAAAGCATCAACTATCGCTGTCAATCTGGCTGGTTTTTCTGGGTGGTAGATTCCCGTTTTGTGATCTAAAAATTCGTCAGAATAAATAACTTGTAACATATATTTCTATACCCAAAATCTGAAATGTAAGTTAGTTGGAAGTCAAGAAACTTATTAAAATGATATATTACACCAATAGGTAAAGTATAGACATATAGATCCCCGACTTCTCAAAGAAGTCGGGGATCTGAAGGATAATTACAAGAGGTGATATGAATACTCTGAGTCTTAAACTTAAAGGTATGAGTTGCGCTGCTTGCGCTAATAATGTTGAACGGGCAATTTTAGCCGTTGCTGGAATTATTGATTGTCATGTTAATTTTGGTGCAGAACAGGTAACTATTAGTTATGAACCTCAACAAACAAATATAGCAGAAATTCAAGCTGCGATCGCAGATGCTGGTTATTCATCCTTTCAGTTAGATGTAGAAGGTGAAGATACAGCAGCAACAGCGAGTAAATTAGCAGCAGAACAGGAACTTATTCTCAAGTTAAGAACTGGGGTTGTCATTAGTATTATTCTGTTTTTTGGTTCTTTACCGATGATGACGGGATTACATTTACCTTTTGTTCCTAAATTTCTTCATCATCCTTGGTTGCAATTAGCATTAGCAACACCTGTTGAATTTTGGTGTGGGGGATCTTTTTTCCGTAATGCTTGGAAGTCTTTAAAACGCCGCACTGCGACAATGGATACTTTGATTGCTTTGGGAACGGGTACGGCTTACTTCTATTCTTTATTCGTGACGCTTTTTCCTGATTTATTTATTTCCCAAGGCTTAGAAATTCATGTTTATTATGAAGTTGCAGCGATGGTTATAACTTTGATTTTGTTAGGACGATTTTTAGAACATCGTGCTAGGGGAAAAACTTCGGAAGCTATTCACAAATTGATGGGAATGCAAGCAAAAACAGCTAGGGTAATGCGAGATGGTTTGGAAATGGATATTCCCATTAATGAAGTGATAGTTAATGATCTAATTTTAGTCCGTCCTGGTGAAAAAATTCCTGTAGATGGGAAGGTAGTTGATGGTAATTCTACCGTAGATGAGGCAATGGTGACTGGTGAAAGTGTAGCCGTGAGAAAACAACTAGGCGATGAGGTAATTGGGGCAACAATTAATAAAACTGGTAGTTTTAAGTTTAAGGCAACGCGGGTGGGTAAGGATACTTTTTTAGCGCAAATTGTCAAGTTAGTCCAAGAGGCACAAGGTTCAAAAGCACCGATTCAAAGGTTAGCAGATCAAGTAACTGGGTGGTTTGTGCCATCTGTAATTGCGATCGCAATTTTTACTTTTATCATCTGGTTTAGTATTACAGGTAATTTTACTTTAGCAATGATGACAATGGTGGGAGTTTTAATTATTGCTTGTCCCTGTGCTTTGGGTTTAGCTACTCCTACTTCTGTGATGGTAGGAACTGGGAAAGGTGCAGAAAATGGGATTTTAATTAAAAGTGCTGAAAGTTTAGAATTAGCACATAAAATAAATACTATTGTTCTCGATAAAACTGGAACTTTAACTCAAGGTAAACCCACAGTTACAGATTTTGTGACTATTAAAGGTACAGCAAATGGGAATGAACTTCAGTTATTAAAATTAGCTGCTAGTGTAGAACAAAATTCTGAACATCCTTTAGGGGAAGCAGTGGTGAAATATACGATAAATCAAGCTGTGAGTTTAGCTGATGTCAAGAATTTTTTAGCTATTGTTGGTAGTGGTGTTCAAGGAATTGTATATGATAACTTAGTACAAGTTGGCACACAACGCTGGTTTACAGAATTAGGAATTGATACAGATATTTTAAAACCCCATCAAAGCCGTTGGGAAGGTGAAGGAAAAACAGTAATTTGGTTAGCAGTAAATGGTAATTTAGAAGCAATTATGGCTATTGCTGATGCCCTTAAACCTTCATCATTAACAGCAGTTAAAGCTTTGCAAGAATTAGGTTTAGAAGTGGTAATGTTAACAGGTGATAATCAACAAACTGCCCAAACAATTGCTGATCAAGTTGGTATCAATCAAGTTTTTGCCCAAGTGCGTCCAGACCAAAAAGCCGCGATGATTAAATCATTACAGCAAAGAAAAGTAGGGAATAAATTTCAAATTGTGGCTATGGTAGGAGATGGAATTAATGATGCGCCGGCATTAGCACAAGCTGATGTGGGAATTGCCATCGGGACAGGAACAGATGTGGCGATCGCTGCTAGTGATATTACTTTAATTTCTGGAGATTTACAAGCCATAGTGACAGCCATTCAACTCAGTCGCGCCACTATCAACAATATCCGCCAAAATCTCTTCTTTGCTTTTATTTATAATATCATTGGTATTCCCATTGCTGCGGGTATTCTCTATCCCTTCTTTGGTTGGTTACTTAACCCGATTATTGCCGGTGCAGCAATGGCATTTTCTTCAGTTTCTGTAGTCAGTAATGCTTTAAGATTGCGTAACTTTCAACCAGGAGTTAAGTAAAAATTAAAAGTAATCTTTACCAATTAATTAATCATCTCAATCAAACTAATCACACAAATCATAGTTAAGACGGTACTGAAGATAACTGTTTTTCTGAGTTGTTCATGATAGGAATAGATTAACCGCTTCACTGCAAGTGAAACCCTAAAAATGAACACCAATATAGATAATTTCAACTCAGTTCGTAAACCTAAAATCTTCAACCAATCAGCCAGTTTTGTTGAAGGTTGGTATTGGGTGTTACCTTCTCAATCTTTACTGGTAGGTGATGTCAAAGCTGTGACAATTCTTGGGAAGGATTTAGCCGTATATCGTGGTAAAGATAGACGTGCAGTTATCCTAGATGCTTATTGTCCGCACATGGGTACAAGTTTAGCTGAAGGTAAAATTGAGGGTAATGAATTACGCTGTGTTTTACATCGGTGGAAATTTGATGCCGAAGGTATTTGTGTGGATATTCCTAATTTAGATGAACCTGTATCTCTGAAAGCCAAAACTTGGCCAGTAGCCGAACAATATGGGATGATTTGGGTTTGGACTGGGGAAATTCCACAACAATCTTTACCTTTGGTTTTAGATTGGGAAAACCAAGACTTTGATTTTTCTCTCGGTTCGCAATTTAGTATTAATTGTCATCCTCATATCTTACTTATTCAAACTATTGATACTCAACAAATTAATCTGGTTCATAAATTACCATTAAAAATGGTTTTGGAGAAACAAGAACTCAATCAAAATGCGATTATTTTTAGCACTATTACAAATATTAATGGCAAGTCATTCTGGCTAAATCTTTATCGGCGGTTGTTTAAAAATTCTCTTAATTATAGTGTTTGTTATTGGTATGGAACGACAAGTATAGTTTCCTTTACTAATGAGTCTACCCAGCTACATATAATATTTACAACTCGGATATTACCAGGGGGGAAAACTGAAGGTCAGACCCTATTAATGTCTAAAAAACGGAAAGGGATATTAGGAAAATTAATTAATAAATTGATGTTATGGGTAGGGAAAACAATTAGCGATCGCCTACTAAAAACCAATGATAGAATTTTACAAACCATGCAGTTTGATCTCAAAACTCCCCTGAAAGCAGATTTATCAATCATCCAATTTATTAACCATTTAGAACGACAAAAACCCCTAACCTGGGAAAGTTGGTTATTAGTGCGATCGCGGGAACGAGAGGAAGAAGTGCGTGAAGAGAGAGAAAAACGCGAAAAATGGCGCGATGAATTAGTTAATGACTAAAAACCCGATATTTTGACAATAAAAATGAAGTGGACTTGCCACTTCATCAATTCCCAGGTAGAACCTAGTAGTCTGTCAACCCGAAAATGACGGGTGAAGGCAAGCAGGGGGAGAAGAGAGGTGGGGGAGGTGGGGGAGGTGGGGGTGTGGGGGAGGTAGGGGAGGTGGGGGAGGTGGGGGAGGGAAGAAGAGAAGTTTTTTCCATTACCCGTCAAAATAAATTTGACGAACTACTAACTATTACCTATTACCTTTTTTGTAAAAGTCTTAACAATTACGGTTCTACCCAACGTCCATCAGTTTTAATGAGATTAATTAATTCCTCTACACCTTGTGATTCTGGGACTTTTTTAATTTCTTCCCGACCACGATATAAAGAAATATAACCGGGAGTTTTGCCAACATAACCATAGTCAGCATCAGCCATTTCTCCGGGTCCATTCACAATACAACCCATTACAGCAATATCTAAACCTGTTAAATGTTTCGTAGCCTCTCTAACTACGTGCAGCACTTCCTCCAAATTAAATAAAGTCCGTCCACAGGAAGGACAAGCGACATACTCAACCATTGTTTTCCGCAAACCTAAAGCTTGCAGAATGCTGTAACAAACAGGAATTTCCTTTTCTGGTGCTTCTGTTAAAGACACGCGGATTGTATCACCAATGCCATCAGCTAATAATGTGGCAATACCGGCTGTAGATTTAATTCTGCCATATTCACCATCACCTGCTTCCGTCACCCCCAGGTGCAAAGGATAATCCATACCCAAATCATCCATGCGTTTAGCCATGAGACGATATGCAGCCACCATGACAGGCACTCGTGAGGCTTTCATAGAAATTACCACATTATGAAAATCCAAAGATTCACAAATGCGAATAAATTCTATAGCAGATTCCACCATACCTTCGGGAGTATCACCATAGGTAAATAGCATTCTTTCCGCCAAAGAACCATGATTTACACCGATTCGCATAGCCTTACCTTGATCACGCAAGGAAATTACCAGTGGTGCTAAGGTTTCGCGGATTTTTTCGCCAATTTCGTCAAATTCAGCTTTTGTGTATTCAGTGCGACTGGTATTAGGTTTTTCAAATACATATAAACCCGGATTAATTCGCACCTTTTCAATATGTTTGGCGACTTCCAAGGCGATTTTCATGCCATTGTGATGGACATCGGCAACAATTGGCACATCCCGGTAAGTTTTGATTAATTGTTGTTTAATTTCCGCCAGTGCCTTAGCGTGTCCGAGACTAGGAACAGTGACACGAACAATTTCGCAGCCTATTTCATGAAGACGACGAATACCCGCGACAGAACCATCAATATCCAGAGTATCTTCATTAATCATAGACTGTACCACCACCGGGTATCCACCCCCAATGGTGACATCCCCCACTTTTACAGGGCGGGTTTTGCGGCGTTTGATGGTGGTATCAAAGGCTGGTTGACTAGATTCAGTGTTGGTAATTTCCAAAGTCGGCAGAGTTTGCATAATCTCAACAGGTAGATTTTCTGTAGCTAAAATATCAGATTGCCAGGGGTTATACTTCTCAGATTGCCACAATTGAGGTTATTTTAGGTGATAAAGTGGAAAAGTAGGTGGCAAGAGGCAAGGATTTCACCAATAACTGAATTTTTAATTTTGGATGATGCGTAAAACGATATGATATAAGACATCACTTCAGTCATCAAAAAATGAACGCTCTATGAAAACAGAAACCGTTCGCACGACGCTAACCATTCCTAGAGAACTCCTAGAAGCTACAGACAAGGCGGTTTTGGAAGGAAAGGCTAAGAGTCGGAATGATTTTGTCGCTCAAGCTTTACGAAGAGAATTAGCCTTACAGAAGCGGTCTGAAATTGATGCCGCATTAGCGGAAATGGCTAATGATCCAGATTATCAGGCAGAGGTATTAAAACTAGAGGTAGAATTTGCTACGGCGCAGTGGGAGGCGTTGCAGTTAGGGGAAGCTCCAAGATGAGAAGGGGTGAGGTGTATGATGCACGTCTAGAAATGACTGAAGGCTCGGAACAGGGAGGAACTCGTCCCGTGATTATTGTGAGTCGTGATGTGATTAATCTATCCAGCCCTGTAGTTTTAGCAGTACCTTGTACCACCTATCAAGACGGGAAGCGAGTTTACCCTACTCAAGTTTTGATTTTGTCCCCAGATGGTGGATTAAAGAAAGACTCGATCGCTATGGCGGATCAGGTGCGGGTATTATCTAAAACTCGCTTTTTGCGTTTAAGAGGAATTCTTTCTGATGTGGTGATGGCACATCTAGAGCAAGCGTTATTAATTGCGTTAGATTTGCCAGGATGTGAATAACTTGATTTAATAGGGTTTGATGAATAAATCAAAAACTTTAGATATATTAATGTAAGTAGGTTGGCGTTGAAAATTGTCGTTATGGCAAGGCAAAAGGCAAGAGGCAAGAGGCAAGAGTGAAGAGGGTTTAGGCGATTTTACATTTCTTTACACAGTTTGGTTTTATTGTGTTCACCTATGTAAGTTGCTAGTTAGGTAAATTGTCAGAATCAGGATATCCAGGATTAAAGGATGAACAGGATGAAACCAGAGCTTTTATTACCAATTACCAATTACCAATTACCAGCCTCAACGAGATAACTAGCAACTTGAGTTAATAATTGTTTTGACTTTTTCGATGCTTACTTATTACCTGTTGTGGGAGAGGAGGTTTGAGTAAATTGGCTGATTTGATGCCAAATATCCTGGGGAGTAATACCGAAGCCAAAGTATAATAACATAACAATAGCGGCGGAAATTATAGCTGTTTTAATGGTGGTTTTAATTAATTTCCAGAGAATGATAAAAACTATCCAAGCTACTATTAAGGTAATAATCATAAGCTAATACGCAGCTAAATTTGATTTAGTGAAGTGAGAAAATTACAGCAAATTGTCATCAAACCCGGAACAAGAACCCCACCCCCAACCCCCTCCCCGCAAGCGATGAGGGGGCTAAGATGTACCTCATAAGATTGGAAATCGCTGTAAGCCATCAAACTCTTGTCTGTTCCCCGTTCCCTTGTCTCAAGCAACAATTTAAATGTGTGACAGCTTAGAGTTTAGGGAATAGGCATTGATACTGAGTTTTTTCCCAAAAAAACACCAAAATCAGGATAATAAACTATTCTAGGGAAAAATTGCAACCTTCCTGGGCTAGATGCCTATCCCACACCCCACAAGATTGGATCTAGAGACTTCCAAATAAAAAAATGTCCCAAAACTGATGCAGAAATTCTCTCTCTGTGTACTCTGTGCCTCTGTGGTTCGTTTCTTAGGATAATTTATTTCTTGGAAGTCTCCTAGGACTTACGCACGCTCACTAACTTACCATCATATGAATGAACGAAATTGCGTCGTTTTCGGCTTTGGGAATAACCTATTGAGTAGGGTGCGTCAGATAGAGGAAATCTGTTTTTTACCAAATTATTGGGTCTGACGCACCCTACAAGAGATAAAATCCACATTACATATTTAGAAAACTTTGTCAATGCGTAAGCACTAGGATCATCTTTTTTGTGGATTTCTCTGGCTCTTGCGTCTCTTTTATGGTGATTGAGGATTGATGATAACAAAACCCTTACGGGACAAGGGTTATAAACAATTATTTCCATATTTTCAATGAAATGCCTACACAATAGGGCTTTCAATGATTTTGAACCAGGGTTTCCATAAAAATAACCGAAGAACCATTTCTCTTTGTCAGATTTGGAAAATTGAGGATATCCAGATAGTTGAAACTATTCCCTGTTCCCTGTTCCCTGTTCCCTGTTCCCTGTTCCCTGCCCTCACAGACCACTTTTTCAGCAAACCCTAGTTAGAAGTATGAACTACGAAATAGCAAGGAAACTACTCATAGACCAAACCAGCAGCCTAGATAATCCAGATACTCTGTTAAGTCGTTTACAACAAGGTAAACCTCCTGTTCCTGGTCAGGTTACTTCTACCCTGTTAGCTTTAAAGGTGGTATTTGAAGCTTTAAAAACAGCACCCAACTTAGACAGAGAATTGGCTTTTGCTTTATATCAGTTGGCTGTAAAGGCGCAAAGATTCTTTGCTGCGGGACGAAAGGCAGGTGTGGACTGGCCTCCCCTGCTTAATGAGGATTTAGTCCGTATTTCTTTGGGGGCTGAAAGTATTTTTTCTGGTACATGGCAAACTTTATGATTGCGAAATATAACAACCACCAAGATGGTTATTAACTCCCATTGATAATAAAACTCCTGCCTTATTCTCCTTTATTCTTCTTTTTCCTCCTTTCTCCTCCTGACTCCTCCTAAATTAGCGGGTTCTTAATTCTGTTTCTAATTTATCTAAATCGGCTTTGAGTAACACTGTGATTTTACCGATGATGGCTTTACCTTCCTTGGGTTGGGCAATTTCTACCCAATACCCATAGCGATCGCCTATCCGTAATTCTCCCTGTAAAGCTTCTCGCGTTGGTGTCTTTGCTAGTCTAGATGTATTAATAGTAGTCTGATTAGGATATTGATAGACAATTTGAGCCTCATTGTAATCTTGATACACATCTAAACTATAAATTACTCGTAAAGACTCTTCCAAACGTTGTAATGTGATGCCATTAACAGCATCGAACATAGTCATACGTTCAGTGCGAATTGTGATGTGGTCTTTAGTAAATGTTACTCTACCAGGAGGTAATACGGAGGCTTGGAAGGTAAATCTTTGAGCCGCTGTATCACTTTTACTAATAAATAATCGTTCTCCCGGTTTTGGCTGTAGTGTGGGATGGGCTTTAATCCATGAGAGTACATCTCCTGTACTGTCTCCAGGTAGGGCTTGTCCGGGAGAATTTAGCAGCATTTCCACTGATAACCAAGGTATCAGTGAGCAAGGTAAAATCAATAATTTCAGTAAGGATTGTTTGAGCATTTTTTAGATAAATTAGGGTGCGTCGGAATTTTCACTGTCAAACCATTGCTACTTTAATGACTTTCCGCGCCTTCATATCTATAAATACCTGTTCTAGATCCTGTAAAGGTCGGTGTTCACTAATGAGCAAGTCAAAAGGAATTGTACCACTGGCGATGAGTAATAAGGCAGCCTTTACATATTCTGGTGTATTGTGAAATACGCCTTTGAGAGTAAGTTCACTATAGTGCAATTGTTCGGTATTCACAGTAATTGTAGTATCTCTTGGACAACCACCAAATAAATTGATAGTTGCACCAGGACGACCGCAAGCGATCGCAGTTTCCCAGACACTCGGTACACCAGTAGCCTCTATCACGACATCTGCACCCCAACCAGCGGTTAATTCCTTAACTGTATTGGCAATATCCGTAACTTGATGATAATTAAAAGTCTTGGCTGCACCCAGCTTTTCACCAATTTCTAACCGTTGATTATTCCCACCCCACAATATCACCTCAGTATATTTCGCTAATACTGCCACAAACATCAAGCCAATCGCCCCATCACCCAAAACCACTACTTTGTCATCGGGTTTAGCACCACAACGGCTGATACCATGCAATACACAGGCTAAAGGTTCAGTCATCGCCGCTAATACTAGGGGCAAATGATCAGGAACTGGTAATAGATTATGCCTAACTATGGGAGCAGGAATTTTCAGATATTCTGCAAATGTCCCATTATTCCAAGTTAAATGGGGACATAAAGAATATTCTTGGCGTTGACAAAAGAAACATTTCATGCAGGGAGCAGAATTATTTGCCACCACGCGATCGCCTACCCGCCAATTCGTCACCCCAGCACCGACAGCCACAATCCGTCCTGCACCTTCATGGCCAAACAGTGTGGGTGGTGTCAACATTTTAGCATGGCCACCCCGTCGCCACACCTTCAAATCCGTACCACAAGTAGTGGCTGCTTCCACCTGAATCACCACCTCGCCGGCTGCGGGAGTCGGGTCAGGAACTCGTTCTAGGCGTAAATCCTCTTGTCCGTAGAGTAGTGCTGCTAACAAAACTTTTCACCCATAAAAAAGAAGTATGGCTTTAACCACGCTATCAAAATCACTTAAATACGGTTTTATACCATACTCAATGATATCGGCATATATTTTGTATTTAAAATTAGCAATTTCTGATTTTACCTAAATTTATGCTAATTAGCGATCTTTCCTGGACAAATTCAAGAACTCAACGCCGTTTGCGGTAAAACTTCTTGATTACGGGTTTCTCGCTTAGATAGGGGATTAGATCCATCATTGATACTTAAAACTGGTACTTCTTGTCTACAGGACAGACAAAACCAATAAACCTCATGATGGCGAACATGACGCAGAACCGAACCGCCACAGCAGGGGCAGGTGTTAACTATGATACTCATAAAATGTCCTCCTTTCAAAAAATTCAACCCTGGCAATGTTATGATTGATCTCGACATCACCATTAAAAACAATCCCAACTTCTACTTTTATGCTTGATTTAATGACGTTCATTTTCCAGCCCTTTATTCTCCCATTCGGAATCCTCCAATTTGGAGAAAATGGGGGTAAAAAACTATCAATAAATGCTAAATTAACAGATTTTTAAAAGATTTTCACAAACTCATTTTTTTATCGAAACATGAAAAATCCAGAGAACATTATTAAACTATAAACTAGTATAGACCTTGTTCATCTATCTGGGGGATCATAAATATCTAATTTTTACCGAATAAATGCTTCACCATTATTTTGCGATCATTTTAATCAATAACTCATGAAAATTGCTACTTGGAATGTGAATTCTGTGCGGACACGTTTAGAACAGGTTATCAATTGGTTAACAGAAAATCCAGTTGATGTTTTGTGTTTACAAGAAACCAAAGTTATAGACCAGGACTTTCCTAGTCTCGCGTTTACAAATTTAGGCTATTATCCGTATATTTCCGGGCAAAAATCTTACAATGGCGTGGCTTTAATTAGTCGTCAACCGTTGATAGATGTAAGTGTAGGTTTTAGTCCTATTTTACCAGGTCTAGAATCAGCATGGGATGAACAAAAACGGGTGATTACGGGTGTAATTGAGGGCGTAAGAATTGTTAATCTTTACGTTCCCAATGGTTCATCTATTGGTAGCGAAAAGTATGAATATAAGTTAGGCTGGTTAAAAATACTGAAAGAATATTTACAGACGTTAATATTATCAAATCCAGCTATTTCTCTGTGTGGTGATTTTAATATTGCCCTAGAAGATATAGATATTAATGATAAAGTAAAAATAGATAATCACATCATGGCATCGGAATTAGAACGTCAAGCTTTACGAGATGTTCTGAATATAGGTTTTGCAGATGCTTTTCGTAAATTCAACAGCGAAGGAGAAAATTATAGTTGGTGGGATTATCGCACGGCTGCTTTTAAGCGTAATTTAGGTTGGCGAATAGATCACCATTATCTCACACCAATCTTGTATGAACGCGCTCAAAGTTGTATTATTGATATTGAACCGCGAAAGTTAGTTCAACCCAGTGACCATACACCAGTAATTGTAGAATTTTAGCGGATTTTAGATCCCCGACTTCTCAAAGAAGTCGGGGATATGATTTTCCATTTATCTCCCTAACAATAAACCTCTGAAAAAATAAATCATGTTTGTTAATATTTGTTCTATCCATAATATAGAATAATCTAACCATTCCAGAATTTGTTCTAATGGGTGTTTTTCATAGCCTAATGAGGTGGCGGAAATATCAATCCAGTCTGGCTTAAAATTAAATTCTTGGCTGGTTTGACTGCCTGTTTGGGTAAATTCGTCATTTTTCGGTTGAGGTGATTTTTGACCCATTGTAGTCCGAATTCTCGGTAATCCCCATCTTATTTGAGATTGCGGTAGTTTATTGACATCATTATTATCAGATAATTCTTCAATATTGGTGGGGGTATTACCAAATAAATCATTCCATGTTAACCAGGTATCTTCTGAAGTATCCCCAATATTTAACTGATTGGTTGCTGATACTATCTTTTCAAAATCAGGGTTACTTTGTGGGGTTTCTCCAGAAGAATTTGAGTCAAGTTGATAAGTATTTCTGACGACAAAAAAGTAGTTTATCGCGGCTAAAATTAAATTAGAAATACTTTGTTGCTGAGGTTTTAAGTGATCATGATTAACAGTTAAATCATTAACTTGACTTTGGAAATTTTTGACGATTTCCTGACTGTGTTTTTGGACGGGGACTAAAGCCGTAGTTTCTAAATTAGCAATTAATTGATCGAGAAATCCAAAAGGTTTCAGGGGACTGAGGAGAGGTTGTTGTGCTATGATGGGATGATCATCAGTTAACTTATTCAAAAGATCATCAATTTTGGGTAATAATTGTTGTTGGTGAGCAATTAGTTGTAAAGAATACCGATATTCACTAATTTCGCTATTAATTCTATCTGCTAATTTGACGTTTTGCTGCGGTGTGAAAACATCGAAAATACGATTATCTGCGCTTACTAATACTAAATTACGGGTTTGCAATTCTATGGCAATTCCCTGTACTGTTGGTATATGCTGTTGCAGGGTATTTCCTGGAGTTGGAGAATTCGGCTGAGGAAAAATTTTCTTCCACAAAGATCCTAACAATGTGAGAGGATTTGTTTGTGAGGAAGTTGGTATATCAGTCTCTCCGGGAGGAAGATTTTTGATAACATCTAATATAATTTGAATTGGCGCATCACTGGTAGGAGGAGTTGCTGATTGTAATTTTTTGACTGTGCCATTTTGTTGCCATAATTGGTAAAGTGGATAAAGTAGAGAACCTACACCCAAACCAGTAGCAAGTTGCAAATTCTTGAAGGTGTTTTCCAGTGTTTGTGTCAACCGTCGAGAATGCTGGTAGACAAAGTTGAAGAGTTTGCTTTGATAGCGATTGGAGAAATCAGAAGACATGGTAATTATGTGTAATTTGTAGGGTGGAGGTTATCGTCAATTAAAGGCTTTAGGTGTTGCTGATTAAGGGTATGAATTTTAGTCTCACGCAAAGGCGCAAAGACGCAAAGGTCAGAGTTTTAAAGGTTTAATTTGGGAATTTCATACCTTAGTTCAGCAACGCCTAATTTTGAATTGTTAAGAGATTCCCACAAACCTATGAATTTTCAGCAATATCAATTATTGACATTTATGGTAATTGGGAATTGCATGAGAGACAATCTGAAAATCAAAGCACTTTCATTCCTGACTCCTGCTGTATATTATTTTATTAGAAATATGACTCTTCCTGTATCCTCATTAAATACTAAATCTATATCAACAGCAATTGAAAATTTGCGTTCTTGTTGTCAGGTTGATATCCAGTCAAGCTGGCAAAATCAGGAAACTGACGAGGTAGTTACTGATTTTATCCCATTTAGTTTAACTGATTGGCAACCTGTGGAACTAAATGAAAAAGCTCATGTTTCTTGGACGGGGGGAAAACGGGTATTATGGTTAGGACAAAAATTTTCTGTTCCTGAACATTTACACAATTTTCCGTTAACAAGTTTGTCTTTGCGTTTGGCGTTGGTATGGTGGGCAGATTTAGCAGAAGTGTATGTTAATGGTAAGTTAGTATTGACGGGGGATTTGTTTGATTCTTCCCCGCGAGTGTTGCTGAGTCCAAGTGTAACCCCTGGAGAAGAGTTTACCATAGCTTTGCGGTTGGTGAGTCCGGGACATTGTGATGGGGCGTTGATGCGATCGCTTGCAATTTTTGAGTCCACAGATTATGATAATCCTGATGCTGGTTTTATTGCTGATGAATTAGCAGTTACGGAAATTCTTTTACAAAACTTCGCACCAGAAAAGTTACTAAGTTTAGCTGGGGAAGTTGAGAAAGTTACAAATCGCCAAGACGCAGAAAATCAAGATTGGAAAACATATCTGCTGAATTTGCGACAAACTTATTTGAGTTTAGCTGAGTTTATCAACGCTCAAAAATATAAAATTAATTTATTAGGTCATGCACATTTAGATTTAGCATGGTTATGGCCTGTGGAGGAAACTTGGAAAGCAGCACAAAATACTTTTGAGTCAGCTTTAAAACTGCAACAGGATTTTCCCGAATTGATTTTCTGTCATACCACACCGGCGTTGTATGCTTGGGTAGAGGAAAATCGTCCCGACTTGTTTCAAGAAATTCAAAATCAAGTTAAAGCGGGAAAATGGGAAGTTTTGGGTGGTTTTTGGGTAGAACCGGATTTAAATTTAATTGCTGGTGAGTCTATAGCCCGTCAGTTATTATATGGACAAAGGTATTTTCTCCAGAAGTTCGGAAAAATATCTTCTGTGGTTTGGGTTCCCGACACCTTTGGTTTTTGTGCGACCTTACCCCAATTTTTTGCAAATGCAGGAATTGAGTCCTTTGTAACTCAGAAACTCCGCTGGAATGATACAACTAAATTTGATTATGACTTATTTTGGTGGCGATCGCCTGATGGCAGTCAAACATTAAGTTTCATGTCCGCACCTATCGGCGAAACCATCGAACCTGTAAAAATGACCAAGTCCGCTTGTGACTGGAAAACTCAAACAGGTTTACACGATTCGCTTTGGCTTCCCGGAGTCGGTGATCATGGTGGTGGTCCAACCCGTGATATGCTAGAAACCGCGCGACGGTGGGAACATTCCCCAATTTTCCCCAAGTTAGAATTTACAACTTCCGAAAAATACCTCAACGACATAAAATCATCAACTCAAAACTTACCAGTTTGGGAAGACGAACTTTATTTAGAATTCCACCGAGGATGTTATACTACCCACGCAGACCAAAAACGCTGGAATCGCAAATCTGAACATTTATTATATAGTGCTGAATTATTCGCAACTTTAGCAAATATCCTTTGTGGTGCAGAATTTCCGCAAACAGAAATAGAAACCGCATGGAAAAAAGTTTTATTTAACCAGTTTCACGACATTCTCCCCGGTTCTTCCATTACCCAAGTTTACGCAGACGCTTTATGGGAATGGGAAGCAGTAGAAAAATTAGGAACGAAAATACTAGAAGACTCATTAAAAGCGATCGCTTCCACAATCAACATACCACAACCTCCCAACCCTGAGAGCATCCCCGTCATAATTTTTAACTCACTCAACTGGGAACGTTCCCAAGTTGTCACCATTGACTTATCAAAAATCATCACCACAGATTACCCAACCTGGAAAATTTCTGATATTCAAGGAACAGAAATCCTCTCCCAAAACAGCGAAAACTCAACCTTATTATTTTTCGCAACCATACCATCTATAGGTTACAGCATTTTCTGGCTTTCTCCATCTTCCCCCCAACCCAAAACATTCCCCGAAAACTGGATATTAGAAAACGAATATTTGCAAATTCAAATCAACCCCGAAACCGGAGATATAGCCAACATCTTCGACAGAACCCAACAACGAGAAATTTTAACCGGTGCAGGAAATCAACTTCAAGCCTTTAGGGACAGCGGACAATATTGGGATGCTTGGAACATAGACCCAGATTATAACACAAAACCTCTACCGCCAACTCAATTAAAATTAATTCAATGGCAAGAATATGGAGAAATTCAACAACGATTGCGAGTAGTCCGTCAACTCGGAAAATCAGAATTTTGTCAAGATTACATCTTGGAAATCGGTTCACCAATTTTGAAAATAACTAATACTGTAAATTGGCAAGAAAATCACGTATTAGTTAAAACAGCCTTTCCTCTCAACCTCCAAGCCGAATTTGCCACTTATGAAATTCCCTGCGGTGCTATTCATCGTCCCACAAATCCCCAAACCCCCGCAGAGAAGGCAAAATGGGAAGTCCCCGCATTACATTGGGCAGATTTAACCACAGATACAAAGATCGGAAAATACGGAGTCAGTCTTCTTAATGATTGTAAATATGGTTACGATGCCAAACCTAACCAACTACGCCTCACCTTGCTAAGAAGTTCCCATTGGCCAGACTCCCAAGCAGATAGAGGGATACAAGAATTTACCTACAGTTTATATCCCCATTTAGACAGTTGGGAAGAAGCAGAAACCGTCAAACGTGGTTATGAGTTGAATGTTCCTTTTCAGGTATTAGTAAACCCAGTCAATTATCAATCTAGATTGAACGCTTGTCAAAGCCAAAGTTTTCTCACCTTATCAGCAGATAATTTAATCTTAATGGCACTCAAACCCAGTGAAAATGATCCCCAAAAATTCATTCTTCGCTTTTATGAATGTCATGGACAAACAGCAGAATTATCTTTGCAAAGCGAGATTCTAAATCTAGAAAAACCAACTGATTTATTAGAAAATAATATCAAACTTTCCGCAATAAATCAAGTAAATAAAAATATTGACCCTTGGAAAATTGTCACATTTCAAGCCACATCCAGCAAAATTCAGGGGTAGGGGAGGTAGGGGAGGTAGGGGAGGTAGGGGAGGTAGGGGAGGTAGGGGGGGTAGGGGAGGTAGGGGAGGTAG
>NZ_JAAVWA010000052.1:0-22419 GCF_017355725.1 Anabaena sp. 54 | reverse complement strand
CTCCCCCCACTCCCCCAACTCCCCCAACTCCCCCCACTCCCTTACGTATTACTCAACTTCAGCGAGCGCTTCTAAATGAAAAGCCACATTTTTCAGTGCCATTTCAATTTCGTTACTATAAGAAAGACTTCTCCATCTTGGTGTTGTGGCATAGTCTAAGGCATTTGTATCCAAGTATTCTGCAAAAATTACCAGTTTTTCGGGGTCTGTTGGGGCTGTTGCCAACTTTGCTAAAAATTCTTGAGGTGTCATAGATTTGCCAGGAAAGAATAAAAGTCTCATGAATCGGTCAATTCTATGAGCATAAGTGCTACTATCCCCAAAAATCTGTTCAAAATACTCAAATATTGGTAATTGGTAATTTTTTTTTCATTTCTCCTGACTGGGCTGACTGGGGCTGACTGGGCGCAGTCCCTGCGCCCCTACCTCCTGACTCCTCACTTCAGTACATAACTCAATGTTTCCAGTAATTCTTGATTAGTGTAGGGTTTTAATAAAATCGCAGGAACTTGATTTTCATTACTTGGTTCCAGCATATTTTGGATATTACGTCCACTACAAGCAATTATTTTGACTTGAGGATTGATTTTTTTCAAATTGGAGATAGCAGAACTTCCATCCATTTCTGGCATCATCATATCCATCAACACTGCTCTAATTTGCTGTTTGTACCGTGCATAAATAGCGATCGCCTCCATCCCATTTTTAGCAGTAATAGTTTGATAATTGTAACTTTCTAAAATATTTTTCGTAACTTCCAGCACTTGGGGTTCATCATCTACCACCAAAATTAACTCTCCCCGTCCTGGATACATTTCCCCATAATCCGGTTCTAAAGCGATAACTTCCTGATTTACCGATGGTAAAAATACTTTAAATTTACTGCCTTTCCCCACTTCACTATCAACATTAATAAAACCCTTGTGACTTTTAATCGTTCCTAGCACTGTTGATAGTCCTAATCCTGTTCCCTTGCCAATATCCTTAGTAGTAAAAAATGGCTCAAATATTCTTTCTAATATTTCCGGTGGCATCCCCGTCCCCGTATCTTCCACGGTAATCACAATATAATTTCCCACACCAGCATAATGATTTATCCGTCTCATCTCTTCACTAATATACAAATTTTCCGCAGAAATAGACAGATTGCCACCATTAGGCATAGCATGACCAGCATTAACCATTAAGTTAATTAATACTTGTTCCAGTTCATTCTTATCCCCAGATACCGTCCATAATTTTGGCGGGAGATCGGTGAAAAATATGATAGATTGAGGAAAAGAAAATGTTTCCTTAGCCATCTGAATAGTATCCCTAATCAAATCACTAATCTGAATAGTTGTATATTGAATCTCTACTCCCTTAGCAAAAGATAAAAGTTGTCTTACCAAGGCTGCCCCTTTTTTAGCATTATTCTCAATAGTTGTTAGCATTGGCAAACAATTATCTTTATCTAACGAAGGTTTACTTCTAAGCAATTGAGCATATCCTAAAATCGGTGTTAAATGATTATTGATATTGTGAGCAATCCCACCAGCTAAAGTCCCAATACTTTCCATTCTTTTAGCATGAATTTCCATCTGTTGAGCGCGGGAAAACTGCTCTTCTAGTCTTTTCTTTTCAGTAATATCAGTATCTACCGTGAGAATAGATTTAGGTTGTCCATCACCATCTAACATCAATGTCCAACGACTTTGAACAATAATTAGTTGATTCGATTGTGTACGTTTGCGTAATTCACCCTGCCAACTTCCCAATCTCACTACAGTTTTCAGAGGAATGATCTCTTGCTCATGGGAAGTTGAATCATAAAAAATATCCTTGGGATTCTTGTCTAAAACATCCTGACTTTTCCACCCATATATCTTCTCTGCACCCTGATTCCAAAAAAGAATTTGGGCTTGAAAATCACGGACAAAAATTGCATCAGTTGCAATATCTAAAAGGGCAGCTTGTTCAGAGATTTGCTGTTCAGTTGCCTTCCGTTCAGAAATATCCCTAGTAGTACCAATCATCCGCATCGGTTCACCATTTTCATTACAGTAAACTTTTCCTCTAGAACTCAACCAATTTAGGCTACTATCACCACAAACGATCCGATACTCACAGACAAAATCAACTTTTTTCTCAATAGAGGTACTCACACATTTTTGAAACCGCTCACGGTCTTCAGGATAGACTAACTTGAGAAAGTCTTCACAATTAGGAGATAGAGTATCAATAGGTAAACCATACATTAAACCCAAATTAGGAGACCAGAGAGTTTTATTGGTTTGGATATGCCAATCCCAGATTCCAATTTTACCTGCTTCCAGTGCCAATGTGAGTCGGGCTTCACTTTCTTGTAAGGAATCTTGAATCTCTTCTCGTTCCACGATTTCCTGTTGCAATCGCTCATTAGCAATCACTAATTCTGCCGTGCGTTCTTTTACCCTGGTTTCCAAAACATCGCTATTTTGACGGAGCGCTGCTTCTAATTTTTGGCGTTCACGCAGTGCAGCTTGCTGTTCGCTAATATCAGTTATTGACCACAATAACCCGGTTCTTTTACCTTCACTATCAGATATAGGATTTACTCTGACACTAGCAGAAAATAGCGAACCTTTGCGAGACTGGAAATCTATTTCCCATTCCTGTATATGCTGTATTTTTTTTAACTGGGCTACGAACTGAAAGCGGTGTTTTGCAACAATAAACACCACTAATGGCTTGCCAATCAGATAATTTTGACGTACAGATAATAGGGATGCTGCTCCATAATTAGCTTGCTGAATTATACCTAAACTATCAGTTACTAAATAACCATTAGGTGCAAATTCAAATAGATTTTGATAACGCTGCCGTTCTGCTTCAGTAATTTCACGAGAATAGATCAATTGTTCATTTTGTTGCCGCAGTTCTTCTTCTGCAATTTGCAGTTCTTCTAAGGTTTCCTGAAGTTGCAGATTAATTTCTACACTATCAGCAACCTCTTCTTTCACCCATTGTTGTAAATAATTATAAGTTTGCCGGCGAATTACCTCTAATTCTTGATTAATTGCTGTGTGTTTTGTATTAGAATCTCCGAGATTTTCCTGTAATGCCTCAATCACACCCACTATTTTTTCTATATTTAAGCTTTGTAATAAGTCTTTTTCATGGACAATACCAATTAAGTTTTCTTCGTCATCTACTATAGGTAAATGTTGAATATCATGCTGATTTAAAAGTGCCAACACGGTTAAAATATGCTCAGAATCTGATTTTTTGAGGGTAATTGGTGGCTGATTCATCACATCCGCCATTTTCACTGCTGATAGGTTAGTATTTGAGGCAACTACCCTTAGTACATCCTTAATCGTCAAAATTCCTTGTAATTTCTTGCCCTCTACCACCAAAACATAGTCTTTTGCCTCTTGGGTTAAATGACTAACTGCAACCTGATTCATCAATTTAATAGCATCCATTACATAACTATCATGACCAATAGTTACAGGAGAATAATCAATAATTTGATGTAAACTAGGTAAATCAATTAACTTCTCATTCAGTCCATCAACTAATGGGTTTAATGGTTTTGTCTGATCAATAGATACTTCTGCAACTAATTTCATATCAGTAAAACTATGGTAATAAGGGGTTAATTTATACATTAAAGACTTTTCAAACAACCTTTAAGGGACTTCCAGGAAATAAATTATCCCAATAAATAAATGAACAAACGAACCACAGAGGCACAGAGAACACAGAGAGAGAAGAAATAGGGAGGGTTTTTGCGTTAGTTTTGGGACATTTTTTTATTTGGAAGTCTCTAAGAGTAAGCCACAAAATTATGTTCACCTACTTAAGTTGTCTGTGAAGGCAGGGAACAGGGAACAGTTTTAGCTATTTCACAAAACGAAATATATTTTAATTTTTCTCCACCCACTTAATAGGGATATTGTTTAAATCTTAATCGTATGATCAAATTGTATACTTGAAAATTTATATATAACCAATAAGTCGTGAGACAGAATTAATTACACAATGTCATTGCGTAAGCGTTGCGTGGCGTTAGCCATATGGGACGAAGTGAAATGAAGCAATTCCAAGGGTTGTGATTGCTTCCCTTCGCTCGCAATGACTGTAACCCTACAAATCAAGGCTTTTTCTAATTTGGACAAGGTATTGAGACATATTTTGGAAAATTGGCATTTCTTTTTGTGGAGTTCCTTTGGGGTTATAGCACATCTTTGACTTAGTAGTGATTAGTTACAATAAAACTTTAGTTAAATGTAAAGCGCAATTATAAATACTGTATTCATTGCACCTTCGTCTAGGAGTTTAGATTGAGAATTGCTAAATCCCTGCTGATTCCTCCTGATTACTCCTAATTCCTGTTTTAATTTAATCACTTGTGTTATTACAGATAAAAATAACTCACGCTGTATAATTAACCCATCTTCTCAATCAATACCTTAGCCATTTTCTGTAGGTTGGGTTAAGCCAAAGCGTAACTTAACGCATTTTTTAAGTTTCATGCTATGGCTGGGCAACGCTAAGGCGAACAATTTAACCTACAAATCAAGGCTTTTTCCAATTTGGACAAAGCATTACTCAATCAAATAATATTTTGATTATTGGCGAGTAGTTCATTTATATTAGCTAAATCAGAGATATATGTGGCAACAACAACAAAAAAATCCTGTAATTATCAAACTGGCCTTAGTAATGGCTATAGTTACCAGTCCAATGGTAGCAAATTTCTTAATTTCCCTACCCATCCAAGCAGAATCCAAGAATGAGACTCCAGATTTTCCCCTACCAGAAAAAGTAGAAAATGGGACTGTAGTTAAAGTTGATAGTTCTCGTAACTCCCTACTTGTCAACCAACGCTTAAAAGAAAACTTTGAAACCCAGTTTTCGGGAACTAAAGTAGAAATTGCAATTAACGGCAATGAAGATGCTGTAAAAGCGGTTTTAGATGGTAAAGCTGATCTAGCATCCCTTGGTCGCAAACTCACTCCAGAAGAAAAAGCACAAGGTCTAAAAGAGGTGCTAGTGCGTCAAGAAAAAATTGCCATCATTGTTGGTATGAATAATCCCTTCTATGATGGTTTGACTACTGAGCAATTTGCTAAGATTTTTCGAGGAGAAATTACAGATTGGTCAGAATTGGGAAATGCCAAAGGTAAAATTAGATTTATAGATCGTCCCTTCGATAGTGATACTCGTAATTCCTTTAGTGAGTATTCAGTATTCAAGTCTAGACAAGTATTGACAGGTACTAATGCGGTGCAACTGGTGAAAGACGACACACCTAACATTGTTAAAGAATTAAGTAATGACGGCATTAGCTATGTGTTAGCAAGTCAAATTTCTAAACTACCGGATGTGCGGGTATTAAAAGTACAAGATTTTTTGCCAGATAATTCTAAATATCCTTTTTTCCAGTCTTTTGTTTACGTTTATAAAGAAAATCCCAGTCCTAAAGTTAGAGATTTTCTAGGTTTTGTTTTAGCCAAACCAGGAGAAGAGTCTATAAAAGCGGCTAAAGAAGCAGAAGCAATTGCTATTGCAGCCATATCCATACAAACTATGTCTCTGCCTGTGGCTAATATCTCTACCACCACCCCTTCAGAAATTCCTTTAACAACTCCTTCAGAAATACCTACAGCCACCCCCACAGTAACTCCTTCCGTTTCTCAAAGTCCATCTTTAGTAACACCAACGCCTGAAAAATTAGTTATACCCGAACCTCAAGACGCTAGAAGGGAAATACAGTTGATAAACCTCTTTGATAATCCCTCCATGATTACCAAAAATATGAGGTTTTTATTACTAATGCCTTTATTACTAATTGCGGGATTCAGTAGCTTTTTGCCATTGTGGTTGAGAAGAAGAAAGCGAACAGTTACCAGCAGCGCTTCGCTACCGATTGAAAAAGCACAGACATCCTCAAATCAAGAAAGTGATTCTCTTCCAGAGACAATGTTTACTCGGTCAGATTCAGAAGCATTTGCATCAATATTAAATAGTAATGGGAATAGTAATGGTAATGGACTTAATGGTGCAAATTACCACAAAGATGATGATAACCAGGAAATAACGTCAGTGAGTAATATAGCCATTATAGATGTACCACAGACAACTTACCCCAATAATCAAATTCAGGAAATGTCTGAAATTAATCTTGATCTCAACTATGATGAAGTTGCTTGGGAGACAGAAGACCCTGTTATTGTCGTCAATAGTTACTTTCCACAAATCCCGAATATTCACCACCAGCCAATTAATGCAGATATTTCCAGCAATGAAGTCAGTAATATTCCATTAGAAGCACCAGAAACGCCTGTAATTAAATCTAATCAAAAGATTACATCCTTATCAGAATTACTTGGTATTACCTCCACACCAGTTAAGTCAGATAACAGCATAACAGAAGTTCTCAACCTAACCCAAGCACCTCAACCAGTCAGCCAATCACCACAAACTCAAGATTTATTATCTGATTTATCATCTGACTTGCCATTCGAGTTAGGGGAGGCTTTAAACGCCATTACTAGTGAAATTACCTTCAATACCGCGGAAATAGAAGAAGAGATATATCCTACTCCCTTGCCTCTTCCAGCTACAAATGAAGCTATAGCAATGGAATTAGATGCTGAGATAGAAGCCTGGACTAATATTAATCCCATCAATGCGACTGGAAATACTAGAATTATTTTCACACCCCGCACTCCCAAATGGGCTTACCTATCTTGGTATATTTCTGAAGATCATCAACAAGCATTACACAATCAAGGATTTACCATGTTGGCTATCCGCGTCTATGATGTTACCAATCTTGATCTGAGCTATCAGCGTCCTCAGTTCGATGCACAATACGAATGTGAAACCGCAATCAATGATCGTTATGTACCTATTTCCAAAGGTGAACGGGACTACATGACAGAAATCGGTTATGTGAATCGTGATAATCAGTGGTTGTGTTTAGCGCGTTCTGGAACAGTTCGTATTTTTAGTCGTCCCAGTACAGATTTCTGGGTTATCGTTGATACAGAATTGGTTCTTCATGGTGCTACAGAAGCAGGTGCAAATGTCACTATTGATGGTCAAAAAGTCAAGGTCAATCCTGATGGTACATTTAAGTTAACTGTCCCCTTTGTGGATAATTCAGTTGACTATCATATAATGGCTACTTCTGCTAATAGAGAATATAGGAAAACTATTGATCAGAAGTTTTTCCAAGAACAAAAAGAGGGTTAGAATGTAGCGACTGTCTTGATTGTCAAGCGATCGTTAAGGAAAAATTTAAAGTCTAGGAAAAAAGTCAGAAAATAGAGGAGAAAAACAGAACAGAACAAAACAGGTAAATTATAGATTGCCATAAATTACCAAACTAGATTGGAGGTATAAAAACGACAGTAGAACTTTATGCAGAAATTGGTTGTGAGTCTTGAGAAATAGACCAAGGAAGATGATCTCGAATCATCGCATTTAAAATAACTAACATTTTATGAACGCAAGCAGTAATGGCCAATTTTTTGGGTTTACCACGTTCAACCAAGCGCTCATAAAAAGTTTTGATAACAGGATTATGACGCATGGCAACAACAGCACCCATATAAAGAATGGCACGAACATGGGCGCGACCACCATTAATCATGCGCTTACCTTTGTGCTGACCACTATCATGATTAATTGGTGCAACACCAACTAAGCGAGAGATTTGTTTGGCAGTTAATTGACCTAATTCTGGTAAGTCAGAAACTAAAGTGGTAGAAATTACTTGACCAATGCCAGGAGTAGTTTTGAGTAGATTGACTTTATCAATCCATTGTTGATTATTTTGGGTCAACGTCTCAATTTCTTGATTGAGTTGTTGAAGATGTTGCTCAAGATAATCAATATGGGATTCAATATCTGTCAAAGCTTTACCACGAGCGCGGTCACGGCGATTCTTTTCCGCTGTAGACATTTCTACTAATTGTCTTCGGCGACTAATTAATTCGCCTAATTGACGTGACATTTCACAATCAAAATGCTAACACCTCCGGTTTCATTGCTTCACCGAAATGCGCCAAAATCTGTGCATCAATGGCATCGGTTTTGGCTAACTTACCTGTAGCTTTAGCAAAGTCTCTTCCCTGACGAGGATTGATTAATGCTACTGGTAAAAGAGCCGCTTGCAATTGAATGATTAATTCTGTTTCTAGTCCTCCTGTTGCTTCCAGTACGATTAGGTTTAAATCGTTAGATTGAAGTTGCTTAACTAGATTAGCTATTTCTGTTTCAGTATTAGCAAATTGAAATGCTTTACCCATTGGACGGATATAAACATCAAGTGTTGCTTTACTTACGTCAATGCCTACCCATTGGGAGATATAATCCATTTTTAACTCTCCAATTTCAATTACTTCTTTTTAATTTGTTTTGTTTTTATTCATCCCCTTGATTTCACTCATCCTTGCACGATACGGGCTATATTATCTATGTCTTTGTTCATAGTTTTTACCCCAGGCGACTGTTCGAGTTCTGTCATGGAGATTGTTGTGGTGATCCTTGCTACAAAGCGGTCTTTTCTGACCCAGGTTGGGACGGTCTACCACTTCTTCTAACATACCTCTAAGATACAAGGTTGGGTTAAGCGACAGCGCAACCCAACGCATTTGTTGGGTTTCATGCTTCAACCCAACCCTGTATCTTAGAGGTATGTTAGAGGAAGTGGTAGACCGTCCCAATGTGGGTTAGAACCTCCACCCTGTTCCTTTGTCATAACGACAATTTTTAATGCCAACCTACTTGATATAACGCTGTGATAATTGCCGCATACTTTCAACATTTATGCAAAATGGCGTGCCACTGTGTAGCCATATTCATCTGAGTAAAAAGTGAGTCTTGCCACTACTCCCGTAATTGTTTCTTGGGGAACAGAAGCATTAAGGAATGTGGATTAAATAAAATGCAGAAGTTGTGACAGGGGTATAGTAGACTAAAGAAGTAGGTATTAGGGAACAATATCGTGATAGAAATCTACTCTCCAATGCTAGAAAAGCAGATGCAAGATTACTATGAATCTCTATCGGAGAAAGACCGTAGGCGGTATGCAGCGATTGAAGCAAAAAAGCTTGGGTACGGGGGGATTGGATACATAAGTAAATTGTTGGGATGTAACTACAGAACAATCAATAGAGGGATGGAGGATCTGGAACAGCCGAGTAAAACCAGCAGTCCAAGAATTCGCCGTCCAGGAGGAGGAAGAAAAAAAGCACTGTTAACGATACCTGGAATCAATGAAGCATTCCTGACGGTAATAGAAACACACACAGCAGGTTCGCCAATGGACGAGGATATTAAATGGACAAACTTAACTCGTCAACAAATAGCAGACTTATTAGCCGAAAAAGGCATAAATATCAGTGTTACAGTTGTAGACCAATTACTCTGGGAACATAAATTTCGTAAACGCAAAGCAGTGAAAATGATTGCGTGTGGAAGTAGCGAAAATCGTAATGAGCAGTTTGAGAAGATTGAAAGCCTTAAAACCCAGTATTTTGCTGAGGGTAACCCAGTGATTAGTATGGACAGTAAAAAAAAGAGTTAATTGGCAATTTATATAGAGAAGGAAGTATTTATACTGATGCTCCAATCAAGGTATTAGACCACGACTTTCCATCTTTGGCAACAGGAATAGCAATTCCACATGGGTTATATGATTTAAAGGATAACATTGGTTTTATACAAATTGGTACTAGCCATGACACCAGCGAATTTGCCTGTGATTCAATCCGTTATTGGTGGAATAATTATGGCAAAAACCGCTACCAATTGGCTACCTCTATACTACTGTTATGTGATGGTGGTGGTAGCAACAGTTCTCGTTACTATGTATTCAAAGAAGCATTACAAGCTTTGGTGAATGAAATTGGAATTGAAATTCGCATTGCTCACTATCCTCCTTATACATCTAAGTACAATCCGATTGAGCATCGGCTGTTTCCACATCTAAGTCGGGCTTGTAAAGGTGTTATTTTCGACAGTGTTAACACTGTAGCTAAACTGATGGCAAAAGCTACTACTCAGAAAGGGTTACAGGTTTTTACGACCATCATTGATAAAGCCTACCAAACCGGTAAGAAAGTTGCTGAGGGTTTTAAAGAAACAATGGAGATTTTCTTTGATGATTTTTTGCCACAGTGGAACTATACTGCTAAACCACAACAACATTTAGAATTGTAAGTTATTTAATCCACATTCCTAATTTGTTTTAAAGTGGACATTGTTCGCTAAAATGTAAATATAGAATTAAGAGATTCTGGTAATGTCATTAGTGATTGCAGATGAATTTTTAGACGCTTCCCAGTTAACCCCTACGGAATTTTTACAAGAGATTGCATTACATTTATTTGAGTCGGGGCGATTAACTTGTGATTATGCAGCTAAAATGGCACAAATGGAGTTAAATACTTTTCGAGATTTACTGAAAACACGTAAAATACCTTTGTATCATTATGATTTGGAGGATTTTGAGATTGATTTACAGAATTTACAGGAGTTGGGAAGATTGTGATCATTAGTGATACTTCTGTGATTACTAATTTAATTAGTATTGAACATATTTTTCTGTTGCAGGCACTTTATGAAAGGGTGATTATTCCTCAAGCAGTTTATGAAGAATTATCCAGGTGTCATCCTCTATTTTTAAGCGAAATACAAGTTTGATGGATAAGTTGATTGAAAATTCTACTTTTTGGATTTCTCCGCTTTTATATGACAAGATTTTACTTTTAGGACAGGAAAAGGAAGGAAAATAATCCCATTTTTGGTGATTTAATGTTTCTCATCTGCCTTTTTTTACTCAATATGTTTATTTGTTTTTATTCTCACTTGAGTTTTTTCTCTCTGTAATTTCCTTCTGTGATAAGTTAAATTAACCCTAATTCATATTATTCAGGGTGCATTAGGAAAACCCAACACACCCATCATGACTAATTAGCAACTTCAGCCATTTCAATGACACGCCCTTCATAATCCTTAACTAAAAAATTCAAAGGCTTTTGGTTGCGAATTTTGAACTTTAAACCTCTGACTTCTACCCGCATTAAAATTAATTCTAGACAATCATGATCAAAGCAAACATGACGATGCTGATCTTTTTTGCCTAAACTTGCACCAGTGATAATATGTAATTGAGTATTTTTCTTGAGTTGATACCACAGTCCGTCATTACCATTATTCATGGTGCTATTAGACCAACTGGGACCAGCGGACATATACAGCGGGTCAATACCTGTTGCACCAATGGTTTGCTCGTAGTTGTAATAGTAGTGCAAAGGGACTTCCGCTACAGGTAAATCTAGCAATCCTGCATATAACTGTCGGGCAACTTCTAAATCCGATACCATGACAGTATAAACTTTAGGGGCGCTGCTGAGAAACATCCACATAGCGCCAGCGTAAGCTGCCAGTAGCATAATCATAATCCCCTGGGTGGAGAACAGGCTATCCAAGGGCAGGGAGGGCAAGAAAGAGCCGAAAGTGAGTGGACTCAGCAGGAACATTATGGAACTAGCTTCTATAACCATGAACAAACAGAATCACAATAAAGGAGACGCTTTGAGTATTGTCAGTTAAGACTAACATTGTTTCTAGTTTATCAAGAGTCTCGCAGTCTGACTTTACAAACTAACTGACTTTCCAATACGATACTGCTCGGTCAAGCCTGAAAAGTCATTATATGGTAGGTTGAGGAACGTTCACGAAGCCTGGGGTATCCCGGCGAACTGCTTGCAGCAGCGCTTCGCTATCGCCGGAGGCATCAGCCATAACCCAACATTATCAAGGATTTTCTTGGGTTTCGCTCAACCCAACCTACATTTCCTGAACCGACAAGTATTGCTTTCTGATATTATTAGTGATCGCATCACCATTCCCTAGTATATTTTAACAGTTATCTAGTTCAGAGATTGTGCAAATTCCCCACTTTCCCGAAGCTAATCACCCATTGGTGAAGTCGCTATTTCATCACAGTGATCAAGAACTACTGAGTCTATTTCAGCGATATCCAGATTATGGCAAGTATTTTACGGTGATTTTTTGCCGTTATAGTCCCATAGTTTACACCTTAATTCGGCATTCGGCGCGATCGCCTGTGCAAGCTGATTATTTATTTGCTCTTATCTGGCGAAATATCTATTATGAATTAGGGGGACTGGACTTAAACCAAGCATCCACAGAAACGGAATCCTTAACCTTACAAAATTGGTTAATTAACATTACTGCATTCCATATTAACGAGATTAAGCTTCCACCCACAGAAGCCATTCATTATTCCCTCAAGGATACATCCCCACCACTATGGTGCTATGTAGAACAGGCATTAGATCAACTACCACCAATATCACGATTAATCGTTTTAATGGCGCAAACCTTCCACTGGAGTGAAACCAGAATTGCTGCCTATTTGCAAGCTGAAGGAGAACAAATTTCCCCTTCGGAAGTCGCAATTTCTCTCCAAGAAGGATATGAGATGCTAGAAGATAAATTACCTGCTGATATTCGGGCTATTTACTTAGGTGAAGCTGGGATTTAATCCTAACTTTAGCTATAATAATCACAGTCGCCCATTTACGGTACAGAACCATAGAAAAAATCCCTCTCGTTAGTTCTTGGCTTGCTCAGACAAAACTTGTCTTAGAGACTTCCAAATAAAAATATGTCCCAAAACTAACGCAAAAACTCTCTCTATTTCTTCTCTCTCTGTGTTCTCTGTGCCTCTGTGGTTCTTTTGTTCATTTATTGGAATAATTTTTTTCTTGGAAGTTCCTTATACCATCTATTTACAGCCGGAATTTCCCGGTTATATATTATGAAACAGCGGCATTTAGTATCAGGAAATCTAATTAATATCAGCAATTTCTTAAAATTACCATTTTTGACTTTTTATATGGTACTACTCACCTGTTTATTGACTACCACAGGTGTAAAAGCAATTGATATTACCCAACAAATTCATCGTCCTTTAAATAATCCCGCAAATAAATCATCACGAAATGTAGCTGATAAATTACTCAGACAAGGTAGACAGCAATTATCCCAAGGATTTCCCCAAAAAACCCTAAAATTATCTTTAGCAGCTTTGGAAATTTATCACTCATTAGGTGATTTAAAAGCCCAGGGTTTAACTTATGATTTATTAGCTAATACCTATCTACAATTAAATGATATCAATAATGCTGAAGATGCCATTCGCCGACAGTTAGCGATCGCCCGCGATAATCAAGATTTTCAAAATCAAATTTTTGCCCTAAATAATCTAGCTACATTATTTCTCCAAAAAGGCGAAAATATCGCCGCCCAAGAAACTCTTGAAGATGCTTTAGTAGTGGCTCGTAATATTATTAACCCAGAAGGACAAGGGCTATCTTTAAGTAATTTAAGCTTGGTTGCTTTCCGCATAGGTGATTATCATAAAGCCGTGAAAATTGGCGAATATGCCTTAACTTTCCGCCGCCAGATTGGTGATATTATTGGTGAAGCTAATACCCTAAATAATCTTGGTGATGCTTATTTAGCTATGGGCGATTATCAAAAGACTATTGGTAGTTATAGTTTGGCAATGCAGTTAGCTGAAAAAAGTTTTGAACGTCCCAATCAATTACGAGCAATTGATGGTTTAGTCACAGCTAATACTGCATTAGGTCGTTACGATTTAGCTTTGAAACTGTTAGACAATCGTGTTAAACTAACTGATTCTATTAACAATCCCGCAGAAGATCTAAAATATTTATTTGTCTCTGGAGAAATTTATGAGAAAATGGGCAACTTTACCAAAGCTAAGGATTTATATACACAAGCTATTTCCATAGCCCAGAAATTAGAAGATAGTAAACAAGAAAGTTTATTAGTCTATAAACTTAATGAATTAAAAACCCGTTAATAACAAAATACCAAAATACCAGATCCCCGACTTCTCAAAGAAGTCGGGGATATAAATAAATAGGAATTGATCACGAATCAAAGAAGATAAGACCACATATTTGCTTGATTTTGTTAATATGTAAGTCCTAGAAAAATGTGTTAATATAGCCAGGACGGAGATAGAAAACTATACAAACTGAAAATTCACTCAATCAGATGATGAATTAAATAAATCAAATGATTATCATAGATTTTCAACTATAAAAGATTCTTGCCAACTTCTATTCCTAACCTTTTTCAATCATGACTTTTTACATTGAAATTCCCTTAATTGGCAAAAAAGTTAAATATCCATTGCGGTGGTTAATGGGTTTGATAGCTAGTGGTGTTTTAATTGTGGGAACAACAGCCACGATCAAAACCATCCAGCAAAGAAATAAACCCCTAGATATTAGTAAATTAACTGTTCCTGTAGAAGCAAAAAGCGTAACTGTCCGCATTACTGCTAGTGGCAAAGTTCAACCAGTTGAAAGTGTGAATATTAGTCCTAAAAGTCCAGGATTATTGGCAGGTTTAAATGTTGAACAGGGAGATACTATCAAACAAGGACAAATAATTGCTCGCATGGATAATTCGGAAATTAAAATGCGAATTCTCCAATATAAAGCTAATTTAGACCAAGCAAAAGCACAATTAGCAGATAGCGAAGCCGGCAGTCGTCCCGAAGAAATTGCCCAAGGAAAAGCCCGTGTAGACCAAGCACAGGCTCAATTAGCGATTATTCGAGATGGTAATCGTTTGCAGGAAATTCAACAGGCACAGGCTCAAGTAGACTCAGCAAAAGCTTCTGTAGCACTGACCCAATCTAGAGTCAAACGTTATCAAGATTTAGCTAAAAATGGGGCTATTTCCCAAGATAGTTTAGAACAATATGTGAGTGAAAATAGTAAAGCTAAGGCTAATTTAGAAGAAGCACAACGCCGATTATCTTTACTAAAAGTGGGCAACCGCAACCAAGATATTCAAAAGCAAGCAGCAATTGTTAATCAAGAAAAGGAAGGATTACGAAAATTAGAAAATGGTAATCGTCCCCAAGAAATTGCCAAATTGAAAGCAGCAGTAGCTAGTGCGGAAGCTCAGTTAAAACAACAACAAGTTCAATTAGAAGATACAATTATCCGCGCTCCTTTTTCGGGAATTGTAACTCAAAGATACGCGACAGTGGGGGCTTATGTGAGTCCGGCTATTTCTGCTTCTAGTGATGCTTCGGCAACATCTACTTCTATAGTTGCTTTAGCTAAAGGTTTAGAAGTGCTGGCTAAAGTTCCTGAAGTGGATATTCCCCAAATTAAACAGGGACAAAAAGTGGAAATTGCCATTGATGCTTATCCTGATGAAGTTTTTCATGGAAGAGTGCGGTTGATTGCCCCTGAAGCGGTAGTTGAGCAAAATGTCACATCTTTTCAGGTGCGGGTGGCTATTGATAAGACAGCAAATAAACTGCGTTCGGGAATGAATGTTAGTGAAGTGACATTTATTGGTAATAATATTGAAAATGCGCTGTTAATACCCCAAGAGTTAATTGTTACTCAAAAGGGAAAAACTGGTGTGTGGTTATTGGGTGATCAAAATAAACCCCAATTTAAGTTAGTCACCATTGGTGCAAATATTGATAACCAAATTCAGGTTTTAGAAGGCTTAAAAGCAGGCGATCGCATATTTATTGATCTACCTAAAACCAAGGGCAAAGGAAATAAAGAACCGGAAAAATAAAATCATAATTAAATACAAAATATGGACATTTTAGAAAGTGTGAAAATGGCGACTACTACCTTATTAGCTAATAAGTTGCGAAGTAGTTTAACCATGTTAGGAATTATTATTGGTAATGCTTCGGTAATTGCCATGATTGGCATTGGAGAAGGCGCACAAACATTGGCAACTAAGCAATTTTCATCATTGGGACCAAATACCTTATTTATTATCCCTGGGAGTCCAGGAAGCCGGGGAAGAGTGACAACAATGCCCAGAACTTTAGTTTTACAAGATGCTAAGGCGATCGCTAAACAAGTGCGTGCAGTTAAAGAAGTTGCCCCAGAAATTAATAACAGAAGCACAATCAATTACCGAAATAAAAGTACAACTAGTACAGTGATCGGCACTACTCCTAATTATACAACAGTTCGTAGTTTGGAAATTAAAGAAGGCAGATTTTTTAATGACTTTGATATTAAACGGAATAAAAGAGTAGCAGTATTAGCTCCAGATTTAGCCACCAAACTATTTGATAATCAAAATCCTGTTGGTCAAAAAATCCGCATTCAAAATACTACTTTTGAGGTGATTGGCTTAACAGTAGCTAAAGGTTCTTCCTTTGGTAATAACAGTGATGATGCAGTTTTTATTCCTATTAATACTATGTTTAGTCGGCTGGTGGGAAGAACATCCCCCTTTGGTATTAATGTTTCTTTAATTTCTGTATCTGCTCAAGATGAAAATAGCATCTCCGCCGCAGAATTTCAAATGACAAACTTACTCCGTCGCCGGCACAAAATTGTCCGTGAAGATGATTTTACTATTCAAACCCAAAAGAACCTTTTAGAAATCACGAATACAATTACCGGAGCATTAACAATCATGTTGGCTGCGATCGCCAGTATTTCCTTATTTGTTGGCGGTATTGGTATTATGAATATTATGTTAGTTTCTGTCACCGAACGTACCCAAGAAATTGGACTGCGTAAAGCTATTGGTGCAACTCAACAGGACATTCTTTTGCAATTCATGATTGAAGCCGTGATATTATCAGTAGCTGGTGGTGTAATCGGCATTGCTTTAGGCGGTGGTAGCATCATTTTAGTGGGAATATTTACCCCTTTACAGGCTACAATTTCACCAAGTGCAGTTATATTAGCCGCTAGTGTTTCTGGTGGGATTGGTTTATTTTTTGGTGTCGTTCCTGCCCGTCGTGCGGCTCAACTTGATCCAATGGTAGCGCTGAGAACGGCTTGACACTCTCAGCGGCTAAAGCCACTGAGCTTTACGCTTACCGGATATTCCTGTAAAGATTGAGTTAATACAAGTAAGTAGGTTGGCGTTGAAAATTGTCGTTATAGCAAGGCAAGAGGCAAGAGTAAAGAAGTTTTCAGCGATTTTATGTTTCTTTACACAGTTTGGTTTTATTGTGTTCACCTACTTAAAGTACAAATTTAGGTTAAATTGCATAGTTAGGGGTCGCCAAAAAAATTGCAAAATTTAAACCTGCTGCTGATAGGAATTTAAGGCGTTGCTGATTTTAGGGATGAAAATAATTTTGCATACGTTCAAGACTCTTGTAGAGACGTTCCATGGAACGTCTCTACCTCCAAAAATCATACGCCAATTCAGCAACGCCGAATTTAAATATGGCAAAATAGATCGTAATAACACAACCAATGTTCATGTAAAGAACTCAAATAGTAGGAAATACTAAATGCAAATATTGCCAAAAGTACAGGAACTACCGTAGTAAATTCTAACTTGCCTTTTTTTAATATTTCTAAGCAATAGATAACGATAACTACAGGCCATAAAATAGTAGTAATAATGACCATGACAAAAGATAGAAATTTATCCGCTGGAGAAGATGTAGGGTTACGGAGAGAAAATGTTAACCAATTGGTAAGAAAATAGCCAGTCATTAAGACATAGCTAATAACTAAAGTTGACTGGATTTGATTCACTACACCTACTCCTTCAATGATTTAATTTCTTAAAAAAATAGCTATTTCAGATACATTTTAAGTGAATGCTAAAAATAAATTAACAAGCAATCATACTTGATTCAAATCTGAATTTTGAAGTATGGTAGCTACAGCATAATTCAGGAGTTACCGAGTCAGGAGTAAAACTGGCTTGCTGTCTGGCTTTGAATTTAGATCCTGTACCTCATTAATCTGTCATATGCTGTATACTTATTGATATTAATTAGCTAGTTCCACACTGATATAGCATAGATATGAAAAAAGTGCCAAATAGAATGCAGCATTTAATACTCCTGCGTCGCTACGCAAGCTATCGACACGCTAGGCTATCAGGAGGTAGGGGCGCAGGGCTTGCGCCCATTCAGGAATATGGCTAAGGGACTTCCAATTAAAAAAATACCCAAAAATTTCTTGTGGCGCGGGCATACTATGGCTAACGCCACGCTACGCTATCAGCAAACCCTAAATATCACTAAAATTAATAACATTGATAGGTTTACTATCACTTTTTTGTCAATTTGTCAATAGGAAATTTTTGCGATCGCTCAAATTAGATCATTTCTGAGCAAATTCACGGCTAAAATTGTTGAGGGAATAGCTATTAATTTTGGGCGTTGCTGAATTGAGGTATGAAATTGGAAAATCAAAAAAATGAAACTCTTACTCTCTGAGACTCTGCGCCTCTGCGTGTTCGCGCAGCGTGCCGTAGGCATAATAAAATCATACTCTTAATCAGCAACGCCAATTTTTGATGGTGTCAACACTGAATATTCCCAAAACCATTGATTTATATATTGGGAATTTGCAGATGGTAATTTGCAGAAGTCCGATAACTATAACCGATAGCAGCATCTTTTTGAATGTGTTGTTTAATACTGTCAAAATCTATAAATTCATCAGCCACATCAATCAGATGATTTCTAGACCGCGCTTCACTGTCGCTAGTAGTTGTTTGCAAACCAATTACTTCTACTCTAGCGCCTACATTACTAACTGCATGAACAGCATAGGCTAAATCTCCATCTCCACTGACTAAGACAGCGGTATCATAATAGGGCGCTAAAGTAATCATATCAACGGCAATTTCGACATTCAGATTTGGTTTTTTGTAATTATCTACAACTACACTCATATCTTTAGTAACTACACGATAGCCGTTACGACGCATCCATAAGAGAAATCCCTGTTGTTTTTCATTGCCACTGTCTATTCCTGTGTAAAAGAAGGCACGTAGTAATCGAGAAGTTTTCGTTAAACGACAAAGCAATTTGACATAATCAATTTCAATTCCCAGTTGTAATGCGGCATGAAATAGATTTAATCCATCAATAAAAATTGCTACCCGACCACGATTGTCATCCTCATTAAAGCCAGTATTATTAGCTGGATTAGGTTCTTTAGGCTTAATATTGCCTTTGGTTGCGGGACCTTGCCAATGAGGTTTTTCTTTAAGTTCTTTATATTCGTTTGTTTTCTTGCTAAAATTTTCAAACTGCATTGATACCTCTAAATATTAAAGTGGGGATGTTGTTGTAAGTAAATTGATAATAGCTAAATTTTAACTAATTTCTTGATACTGCCTTGGTTGAATTAATACCTATAAGCTAGATTTTAGCCAATTTCTTCTAGGTGAATATGATATTTGTCCGTCTACCTGCATATACTTTACACAATATGCACACCTTTAGGCGAAATTCACTATTTATATCCAGAAATTGTCCTTGAGTTTCGTTGGTAAAATCTACTCTGTGCGCCTAAAAGCAAGGATTGTTAAATCAAACTTAATTATTATTGGTAAATGGAGAGAGAGGGATTCGAACCCTCGTATACATTTCTGCATAACAGACTTTCCAGGTCTGCGCCTTCAACCACTCGGCCATCTCTCCAGTTGTCTCGCTTTGCAATCCTACAACAGAATTTAAAAAAAGGCAACCTTTTTAGAAAAGAGATTTTTTATGGCTAGTAGTTCGTCAAATTTATTTTGACGGGTAATGAAAACTTCTGTTCTTCCCTCCCCCACCTCCCCCACCCCTACTTACCTTCACCTCCCCCACATCCCCCACCTCCCCACCTCCCCACCTCCCCACCTCCCCACCTCCCCACCTCCCCACCTCCCCCACATCCCCCACATCCCCCACCTCCCCCACCTCCCCCACCTCCCCACCTCCCCCACATCCCCCACATCCCCCACATCCCCCACATCCCCCACCTCCCCCACCTCCCCACCTCCCCACCTCCCCACCTCCCCACCTCCCCCACCTCCCCCACCCACTTCCTGACCTGAAAATACGAAGTTTTCCAACAATCTTCTTATAATTAGGTGTGAAACTCCAAATCCGCAAATCTGAAAATTAAGATGGTTCAAACCCACAAAATTAAAGTTTACAATCGCCAAACTGGGACATCACATACTCTGGAAGTTCCTGAAGACCGTTATATTTTACACACGGCTGAACATAACGGGACGGAACTCCCCTTTTCTTGTCGGAATGGGGCTTGTACAACTTGCGCTGTCAGAGTTATATCAGGAGAAATTCACCAACCGGAAGCCATTGGCCTGTCTCCAGATTTACGCCGTCAAGGTTACGCTTTATTATGCGTAAGTTATGCTCGTTCTGATTTGGAAGTGGAAACACAAGATGAAGATGAGGTTTATGAACTTCAGTTTGGGCGGTTTTTTGGTAAGGGCAAAGTTAAAGCAGGTTTACCCTTAGATGAGGACTAATATTTTTTGTGTGTTTAGGTTAATGAATTTGATGGCGAGGATGACTGCTGTAGTGGTCAATCTTCGCGTTTTTGTGCCAAAAATAATTATATTGGCTAGTTTTTCACTTTTGGTGAGTTGTCAAAGCCAAAGCAACTCTTCAATAACTCCCGCTAGTGTCAGGGTAGCACGGGTTGTGAGTGGGCAAAGTTTGGAAGTATTGGGAATGGAGTCACAACCGAATTTAATTTCCCCGGTGCGGTTAATTGGTTTAGATGCACCTGATATCCGCCAAATTCCTTGGGGTGAGGATGCTAAACAATTTGTTGAAAGTTTAATTGGCGGTGCAAATCAGGGTGTTAATCTGGAATTTGACTTAGAAGCTAAGGATAAATTTAACCGAACCTTGGCTTATGTATGGAAAGATAAACTGTTGTTAAATGAAGAAGTTGTCAAACAAGGATATGCTTTATTTGTAGCGCGATCGCCTAATCACAAATACGACCAACGACTAGAACACGCTCAACAATGGGCGAGAATCATGGGAAAAGGCATTTGGAATACAGATAAACCCATGCGGGTGACTCCTGGAGAATTTCGCCGTCTCTCTCGTTAAATGTAGACGTAAGTAGGTGAACACAATAAAACCAAACTGTGTAAAGAAATGTAAAATCGCCCAAACCCTCTTCACTCTTGCCTCTTGCCTCTTGCCTTTTGCCTTGCCATAACGACAATTTTCAACGCTCACCTACTTAGACGTAAAGGTTTGCTATGCCATCTATTGCACAACTGACAACTGACAACTAACAACTAACAAATATGCAAATTTTTCTAGATATTGCTACAGAAGCAGCTTTAGCCGCAGGTGTAGTTTTACAAGATTATTTAGGTAAATTAGAAAACGTAATCACCGAAAAAGGTCGTCCTGGTGATTTAGTTACCGCTGCTGATAAAGCTTCTGAACAGGTAATTTTAGAAGTATTGCGTCGTCATTTTCCCCAGCATTCCATCCTCGCTGAAGAGTCGGGAAAACTGGGGAACCAAGATAATGAATTTCTCTGGGCTATTGACCCTCTCGATGGTACTACTAATTACGCCCATCAATACCCCTGTTTCGCTGTTTCCATTGGGTTGCTGATTCACGGTGTCCCCAAGGTAGGGGTAATTTATGACCCTTTTCGTGATGAATTATTTCGGGCTGCTGCTGGCTTAGGTGCAACTCGTAACCGTCGCCCTATTCAGGTCTCCCAAACAGCGGAATTAGGTAAAAGCTTGTTAGTTAGTGGATTTGCTTATGATCGCCGGGAAACTGCTGACAACAATTATGCAGAGTTTTGTCATCTTACCCATCTTACCCAAGGTGTCAGACGTGATGGTGCAGCAGCCTTGGATTTAGCTTATGTAGCCTGTGGGAGAGTTGATGGTTATTGGGAAAGGGGAATTGCACCTTGGGATGTTGTGGCTGGAATAATATTGGTTCAGGAAGCGGGAGGTAACGTCACTGCCTATGATGGAACTCCGATAAACATTAATTCGGGGAGAATTCTGGCTACTAACGGTCATATTCACAAAAAACTCAGTCAGGAATTGACGCAAGTTCCCCCTTTATCTAGTTGGACATAAGTTTTCTTAGTAGGTTGGCGTTAAAAATTGTCGTTATGGCAAGGCAAGAGGCAAGAGGCAATAGGCAATAGGCAATAGGCAATAGGCAATAGGCAAGAGGGAATAGGCAATAGGCAATAGGCAATAGGCAAGAGGGAATAGGCAATAGGCAATAGGCAATAGGTTTTGATGGATTTTACTTTTTTGCATCTGGCGAAATTACAGCAAATTGTCATCAAACCCGGAACAAGTTCAAAGCCTCTCCCCGTTGCGGGGAGAGGTTTGGAGAGGGGTTTCATATTTGGTTAAACTATGAACCGTTTTCAGTATCCCTATTCCCTATTCTCTGTTCCCTATTCCCTATTCCCTGTTCCCTATTCCCTGTTCCCTATTCCCTATTCTCTGTTCCCTATTCCCTGTTCCCTGTTCCCTGTTCCCTGTTCCCTGTTCCCTGTTCCCTGTTCCCTGTTCCCTGTTCCCTGTTCCCTG